>JAICWZ010000048.1 GCA_025966355.1 Thermomicrobiaceae bacterium | reverse complement strand
CTGATCGGCTTGATGCTCACCATGGCGCTCGTCGCCATGGACACGACGGTGGTTGCGACGGCCATCCCCTCGATCGTGCAGGATTTGGGCGGCTTCTCGCAGTTCACCTGGGTTTTCTCGATCTACGTCCTGGCTCAGGCAGTAACGATCCCGATCTACGGCAAGCTGGCCGATCTCTATGGTCGAAAGCCAATCTTGCTGATTGGCATCGGCATCTTCATCGTCGGCTCGATCTTTTCCGGCCTCGCCTGGAACATGTTCGCACTGATCGCCTTCCGCGGTTTGCAGGGGATCGGCGCCGGTGCCATTCAGCCGGTCGTGACGACGGTCGCCGGTGATCTCTATACCGTCAAGGAACGGGCGCGCATTCAAGGCTGGCTCTCAAGCGTCTGGGGCATTGCAGGTGTCGTCGGCCCCGCTTTCGGCGGCTTCTTTGCCGAATATCTGACCTGGCGCTGGATCTTCTACATCAACATCCCGCTCGGCGCCCTCGCCGTCTTCATGGTCTGGACCTATCTCAAGGAAGATGTCGAGCGGAAGCAGCACAAGATCGACTACGCCGGCTCGCTGTTGCTGGCGGTCGGGCTCGGCGCGCTCATCTTTGGCGTGCTCGAAGGCGGGGTCCGCTGGTCGTGGCTCTCGCAAACGAGTGTCATTATCTTTGCCGCCTCGGGCGCCCTGCTACTGGCGTTCATCGTGCAGGAACGACGCGCGCCGGAGCCGACCGTACCGCTCTGGGTCTATGGGCGCCGCGTGCTGCTCGGCGCCAATTTGGCGACCGCCTCGCTCGGCTTTCTCTCGATTGGCCTGACGACATTCTTACCGACCTTCGCCGAGGGCGTGCTCGGCGTGAGCGCACTCTTCGCCGGTTTCGTCCTCTCGGCGATGTCGATTAGCTGGCCGATCGCCTCGGCCTTCTCCGGACGCGCCTACCTGCGCATCGGCTTTCGCGATACAGCGTTGGTCGGTTCGATCATATGCATGGTCGCGGGCATTGGCTTCTTCCTACTGCCCGCTTCGGTGCCGGTCTGGCTCGTGGTGCTGGTGACCTTCCTGATCGGCGCCGGCTTCGGCTTCATGTCGACGCCGTTGATCGTCGGGGTGCAATCACTCATCGGCTGGAACCGGCGCGGGGTCGTCACCGGGGCCAATCTCTTCAGCCGCCAGCTCGGTCAGGCGCTCGGCGCCGCGATCTACGGCAGCATCGCCAACGCCGTCCTGCTGAGCAAACTCCACAACGCACCGGCTAACCTGGCGGGGCAGCTACCAACGACGCTCAATGACGCCAGTGAGGCGCTCAACAGCAGTTCAAACGGCCTGAGCGCGGCGGCCGAGGCCTACCTGCGCGATGCGCTCTATCAGGCAAGCCATCAGGTGTTCATGACGATCGCCATCATCGCGGCGCTCACCGTGCTGGTCCTGCTCGCCACGCCCCGCATCTTCGAACGCCTCCACTTCGCCGATGACGCACCTGAGGCTGCCAGCCAACGTGTCCCAGAGGCAGTCCGCGAGCCAGCCGAATCGGTCGCCTCGGGAAGCCTGCCGGATTAGCCGTCATCCTGCTCCGAGAAAGGATCCTCCGTGAAGTTTGGCTATGCCGGCGATCTACTCGCGCGCTGTCCAGAACTCGTGGCCGGAGTCATCTGGCTCGATGGGATCGCCAACAGACCGTCACCATCCGCCATCGATGCGAATCTCGCCGACGCCGAACGCGTCATACGTGAGTGCTTCCCGACACCGCCTGACATCGCCAAATATGAGTCGATCGCCGCTTGGCGCCAGGTCTATTCGCGCTTTGGCGTGAAGCCAAACCGCTATCCGTGCGCCGCCGAGTCGCTTATTCGACGGGTCGTTGAAACCGGCGCGCTGCCCCGCATTTCGGCGCTGGTCGACCTCTGCAACGCCGCCTCACTGCGCCACGCCATACCGGTCGCGCCGTTCGATCTCGTCAACGTCACCGGCGATCTCATCGTCCGACTCGCTATCGGCAACGAGCGCTTCCTGCCGATCGGTACAGCAATTTACGATGCGATTCCCGAGGGAGAAGTGGTCTACGCCGATTCCTCACCTGAGCTGCTCTCACGACGCTGGAACTGGCGCCAGTCGGACAAGGGCAAGATCGGCCTTTCAACCACAAGGGTGCTCGTCACGACCGAAGCAGTGCATCGCACCGGACGTGACGCCGTGTGCCGCGTACTCGATGAACTTTCCGCACGCATTCCGGAAATGCTCGGGGGAACGGCTACCGTGGCGATCCTGGATAGCGAGGATCCAGAAAGCGCACGCTAACCAGCCCTCGAACAAACGACGGCATCGGACAGGTCGTGATTGATGATGCTTCTCGTTACGTCGTTCGCTTCACGTCCCCCGTGAATCGTCGTCGATGTCTCCAACATGCAGCGTGATTTGGCGTTTGCGTCGCTCAAGCCAGGTCGAACTCGCGGTCAGCCGCGGCAAAACCTCGTCCGGCATCGATTGCAGCTGCGTCGCCAGCGATGACCGGACCGGAACGACCTGTTCACCGACCGGCACGGTGATTGGGTTGCCCCGTGGCCGTTCCGCCGGCCGCGTCGCATGGCCATAAAGGCCCCGCTCCAGCAGGTCGGCCATCGCCTCGGCCATCGGCAGTCCGGTCATGAGCTCGATCCAGTACCACTGACCGTTCGGGTTGTTCTCAAGAAAGACGTAATCGCCGTCAGGCGTTTCCAGAAGGTCGATGGCACCGAACTGGAGGTTGAGACGCTCGAGCAGTTCGAGGCAGGCGCGCTCGACCGGTTCCGGGAGATGCACGGGGATATGCGGCAATTCGAACGTATCGGCGACCCGAAAATCGACCTCACCACCCGGGACGTGAGTTGACTCGATCGCAACCGCGAAGATCTTCTTCCCGATGATCGTGACACGAATATCGCGCCGCTTGGGGACAAACGCCTGGATAAAGGTCGGGCCATGGCGCACGCTGTCGAGATGCGCCAGATCCTCGTTCGAAATGCGATGCGTGTAGATCATGGCCGCGCCGAGCGAGTGGAGCAGTGTCGGCACACCGAGCGCCTTGACGACCGCTCCTGCCGGATGCGCAGCGATGAATTCACGCGCCCGCTCGGGGTTATTGGTCACGATGTATGGAGGCACCCGAAACCCAAGTTCCTGAGCCAGACGCATTTGCAGCAGTTTCCGGTTCGCGAGACGCAGATGCTGCGGCGCACTGACCCACAGAGCCTCTGTATTAGCCCAGACACCTTCGAGGAATACACCGCACTCGGAGCGAATCCAGTCCTCTTCTTCTCGGGTGAGTTCCGGCGAGAGCTGTGCCCGCTCCGGCCGGCGCACCCAGATGCTTCGAACCTCGGCGAGATCGAGCGTCTCGCCATTCCACTCAAGGACGGTGCGTGGTCCCGAGCGCGACCATTCGGTGGTCACCACGGCCGAACCGGGAAATTCGCCTGGGTCAAATCCACAAACGTCGACGCCGCGACGAAGCAGCTCACGTGCCACGGGCATGACATGCCCGTCGGTCTTGGCGTTCGAGAGAATCAGCACGGTCATGAAGACTCCAGGTCGGAAAATCCGACGTCGTGACCGCGTTCCGTCGAGGTAACGGTTCCCGTCAGCGGAGCGTGGCGCCAGTAGTTGAGCTGGCCGTCGTCCGGGCCAGGCGCCTCTTCAAGGGGAAGCCAGGTCAGACAGCATCGCAACACAAACGGCAGCGGACGGTTGTCTGGTTCCACCAACCCTCCCGAACGGTGTCTGGGCGGGATCTGCACGACATCGGATTCGCTATTTGTCTGTTCGCCAGATGGCATTTCGCGCGTGCCCTTCCGTTTCGCGACTGATCGCTAGGTTTCGATCGTATCCGCGTCCGGAGCAAAGGTGTCGTCGGCTTTGAAGAGTGTCTGCGTCGTGTGGACCTCTCCGGTTGGAGTGACTTGTTCCTCGGCGAGCCTGTTCGCGCCAGCGCTAATCTGTCCAACGCCGCGAAACATGTAGGCGCTTGTGTCATCTTGATCGCCAAGTGCCTGGTTAATAAGCTCCCCGATCTTTGTAGCGACCTCGGTCGGCACGACCATCACCGACATACCGGGGATGAGTTTGGCGTCGCTGGTGGGATTCTCATCTTCAGCCACGGTTAACCTCCATTGTTCGGTCCGGCAACGGCGAGCGCTGCCGCAGATCGCGGTTAGACACCGGGTTCGACTGTGTCTGCGTCGGGGTGCATGGTGTCGTCGGACTGGGCAAGGTGGCAATACGTGGCCGACGCGGCTCCGGTGGGCGTCGCCTGGGCTTCGGATAGCACGCCTCCTATACTGCCGATTTGCCCGACGCCTCGGAACATGTACCCGCTCGTGTCGTCCGCATGTTCGAGCTCCTGACTAATGAGCTCCTCGATCTTGTCAGCAACTTCGGTGGGTACGACGACGACGGCCATACCGGGCACGTCTACAACCTTGCCGCTCGGCTTGTCGCTGTCAGCCATAACGATCCTCCTTGGACGAGTTCACTTCGAATTGGTCATCACCCGAGGAACCAGCGGTCCTTGCTCCACGCCTCCTGCCTGTGAGTTCAGGTTGCTGCTCGGCGGAGGTCGTTTGCGCGGAGCCGGCCACCGCAAGCAACGCGTTCTATCCGTATTCGATCGCGTCCGCATCGGAGGTTGCGCTGTCATCCAAACCGATCAGTTTGCACGACGTAATCGTGGTATTGCCCGTCTTCGTCACTTGCCACTCGGAGAGTCCGCCAGTGCCAACGCCGACCTGGCCGACTCCGCGAAAGATATAGCCGGTCGTGTCGTCCTCGTCCCCGCTCCCGAGCACCTGCCCCACGAGGTCGCCAATCTTCTCCGCTATCACAGTTGGGACGACGACGACGGACATACCAGGTACATCCACGACCTTGCCGTTCGGTTTCTCGCTCTCACTCACACCATTCCTCCTTTGTAAGACGGCCTTGCGACCTGGACGACGCGCTACTAGACAGGCGTATCCACATCAGCGGTCGCGGCGTCATCGAAACCGACGATTCGGCACGTGGTCATTGTCGCGCTCCCTGTGATCGTCGGTTGCAGAATTGAAAGCCCGTTGGCTCCGCCACCAATCTGACCAACTCCGCGGAGCATATAGGCAGTCGTATCGTCTTCGTCATCGCTGGTGTCCGCGAGAACCTGCGCTACGAGCTCGCCGATCTTCTCCGCGATCTCGGTCGGCACAACCACCACGGACATTCCGGGCACATTTACGAACTTCCGGTTTGGTTCCTCGCGTTCGCTCATCTCGACACTCCTTCCTACGACGATAGTCGCAATAACGCCCGACGGTCGCCGGTTCGCCTCGATTTCCTTCAGCGCTCAGCCGGGAGCGACGCCATCTACCACGGCGGGCTGATCTCGCCGTTGACGGAGGCCGCCCAAGGCAGCTTCGCGCTGTTCGAGGGTTTGATTCACCTCCTCTCGCATCATCGGAAAGGCGGCGAGCATCGACTGGAAGCTTTCGCGGCTGAGACTGTACGCCTCAACTGAAGTTCGCGCGCGGACGGTCGCGGTTCGCGGCACATCCCGCAGCAAAGCAATCTCGCCGACGTAGTCACCCGCGTGAAGCTGCGCCAGGCGCCGCTCCGCACCGCCATCGTCTACCAGGACGTCGACATCGCCCTCGCGAATGACGTAGAGGTGATCGCCGGCCTCACCCTGACGCATCAAATCGGCATCACGCTCGAAATGCTCGATCTGGAGGTTCGCGGCGAGCGAATCCAGCGTCGTCTTATCGAGTCCGGCGAAGAGCGGAACGCTGCGCAGCGCCGCGTTTTCTTGCTGGGACTCTGGCGAAGCAATCGTGATGAGACCGCCCAGTTGCTCTTCCCAGAGCCGGGCATACGTCCCGCGATGCTTCAGCAGTTCCTCGTGTGTTCCCTGCTCCACCAGCCGACCGCCGGCCAGCACGTAGATCTGATCGAGCTGGACGACACTCCCCAGACGGTGCGTGACGCTGATCGTCGTTCGGCCGGCCGCTACGCGGCGCAACGTCGCATTGATCGCGGCTTCGGTGGCCGGGTCGAGCGCGCTGGTCGCCTCATCGAGCAAGAGGAGTGCCGGGTTGCGCACCAACGCCCGAGCAATTGCGACTCGCTGTCGCTGCCCGCCGGAAAGGTGCCCGCCACGCGCACCGACCGGCGTCTCATACCCGTCGGGGAGTTGCATGATGAAGTCGTGGATCTCGGCCGCACGAGCGGCGTTCTCGACATCCTGGTCGGTCGCGCCGGGTCTCCCCAGGCGAATGTTTTCGCGGATCGTGTCGTCAAAGAGCACGCTTTCCTGAAAGACCATGCCGATCTGCCCGCGCAGCGATTCCAGGGTCGCCTGCCGCAGATCAAGCCCATCGAAGCAAACGTGCCCGAGATCGGGATCATAAAAGCGCGTGAGCAGGCTCAGAACGGTGCTCTTGCCGGAACCGCTGGCACCGACGATGGCGACGCTTGACCCAGCAGGGATGGAGAGATTGATGTCGGTCAGCACTCGCCGCGACTCGTCGTAGCCGAATGAGACGTGCTCCAGTTGGATCTCACGACTGAGCCGGCCAAGTGGGCGAGCCTCGGGCGTGTCTTGAATGGCGGGGCGTGCGCCGATCACTTCCTGCACCCGCTTCATCGAGCCGGTCGCCTGCTGCACGAATTGCAGCAAACCGGACAATCCCTGAAGCGGCGCGACGACCTGGCCGATCAGCAGGATGAACGCGAAGAGCGTGCCGACGCTCAGGTGGCCGTGGAGCACCAGATAGCCGCCGGCGCTGAGGACCGTCAACTCGATGAGCGTCGCCGCTGAACTGGAGACTACCCCGTACAAACCGCCGACAAAGCTGAGCCGGATCGAGCTCCGCACCAGGCGGTCGAGTTGGCGCGCGAAGCGTTCGGTCATCAGCCGTTCCAACCCAAAGAGTTTCACGACTGGCTGGGCACCGAGATTTTCCTGGGCGATATTGGTGACGCCGCTCGCCTCCCGTTGCCGTTCGAGACTTGCACGCGCTACGGGGCGTCCGAGGAAGCGAGCGATGAGCAGGATGAGCGGCAAGCCGACCACGACGACAAAGGAGAGCTTCCAGTCCATCAGGAAAATGGCGATCGTCGCCAGCAGCATCGTCAGCGTCAGCCGCGCCGATTCCACCAATCCGTTCGTCAGCGCGGCCCCGACCATGCTGAGATCGGAGTTGATCCGCGTCAGCAGATCGCCGGTGCTTACCTGATCGAAATACCCGGGATGCAGCGCCTGGATCTTCGAGAACATGGCGAGCCGCATATCCTTCAGCACCCGCTCCGAAACCCACGCCTTTGCGTAAGTTTCGCGTAAAGAGGAAAGCGTCACCGCGATGAACGAGGAGACGACCACGACGACGATGACCACGAAGGCATGTTCGTCTCGCGGCACGAGCGCGCGATCGATCAGGTAGCCGTTCGCCTTCGCCAGCACGATGCCGAAGGCGGCGCTCAGCACAACATAGATCATGATCTCGGCGATCCGTAGCCGGTACGGTCGCAGGTAGGGCAGAAGGAGTTTGACGAAGCGTCGAAAGCCATTGATCTCGGCTCGCCGCAAATGTCGCCGCCACGCCTTATCGAGTTTCGCGAGCGAGTTACCGGTCGCGGCGCGTGCGGCTGCATCCGGACCCAAGGTGACGACCTGATTGCAGAATGGCCCGACCACGGACTCACCATATTTCGAGGCGACATACGAGAGGAAATTCGAGATCGCGAGTGGGGCGACCTCGACCGATTCGTCTCCGCTCGCCAGGAGCACATGCAGCGATGGAAGCGCATCGCGCTCGAGCATCGCGACGAGCGGAGCTGCTTCGTCGTCGCCACTCGATTCGGCCTTCGACTGTCCAAGGACGAAGCGATGAACCCCTTCCGCGAGCGCGTCGGGCCAAGCAGCATCAGGTGCCATCGCCCGTTGCAGAAGCGTCAAAAGATGACGTTCCAGGACGATCCCGGGCGATTCAGGGCGATAGACGGCATAGATGAGTGCCTGCTCCGGATCGGCATAGCCACCAGAGTCGAGCATCGATCCTGGCCCGTTGGGGTCGGTCACCTGGTTGAGGAGATAGATACCGATAGGTCCCGTTATACCGGCGAGGCCGAAGCGTTCGGTCGCGATTGCGTAGTAGCGTTCGAGCCGGTCGCCAGCGACCTGGCACTGCTTCTGGGCAAACGAGCCTGGCTGGAAGAGCAGGCGGCAGTGCGTCGTCGCGAAAGCGGCAATCGTGAAGTCAACGTCCGGCGTCTCTTCGCCGCCACCGGCCAGTCTCGTCTGGAAGACAAAGGCCGTGTCGCCGAACTGAACTTGATCATTTTGGTGAAGCACGCGCGGTGCGTAGATCGACTCGCCGTTGACGCGTGTCCCATTCAGACTGTCAAGATCAATGAGTATCCAGCGATCGTTTACATCACGGAGTATCGCGTGATAGCGCGAAACGATCTGGCTGGCGATGCAAAGGTCGTTGCCGTCGGCACGACCGACGGTCGTGACGGAACTCAGGCGAAAGCGCTCGCCATGCTCGCCGACCAACCACGACACGCCACGATCCGCTACGACCGTTGTGCGACCTCCCGATCCGCCGAGCGGTTGGGGCGCGGCAACCGTTGCATCGCCCCCCGCGAACTCTTCCATAGCGGAGGGAGAACCCGGCTCACGTGTCCGAATCGCACCAAATGATCTCGCGTCCAAGAGCCGTGATGTTGAGTGGGTTGCTACAGCCTTAGCGAGACCTCGTTCCTCCCAAAGGGGAGCACCACAGAGAAGAGAACTCGATAAATCTGCTTCGCCGACGGATAGCGTCACTACCGTACATGAAGTGTTCATGATTGTCAATATGATCTCTTGTAAGCTGCGCAATGCACGACAATTGGTCTCCGCGAGTCGTAGCGATTCCCAAGATCGCCGGTATCCACGGTATACCCGGTTCCGAGATGATGCAGTCAACTGATTTACACTCGCGGATTGCCTCTCCGCGTCACCTTTGGATGCGCGTGGTGATGAATCGAGCGAAACGGCACCCCTCTCCCGCGCGGCGG
>JAICWZ010000091.1 GCA_025966355.1 Thermomicrobiaceae bacterium | reverse complement strand
GCGACACCGGGCATGTCGGCTTGCGCATTCCGGACCATCCGCTGGCGCTTGCATTGATCGAGGCGGCCGGTGGCGCGCTGGCGACGACCAGCGCCAATCGCTCGGGCGAACCGGCCGCGACGAACGCGAGCGAAGCATTCGATGCTCTGGCTCACCAGGCGGCGCTGGTGATCGACGACGGCCCATCACCGGGCGGTGTCAACTCAACGGTGATCGCCGTTGACGGCGGACGAATCAGCATTCTGCGCGAAGGCGCGATCACAGCAGGCGAGCTGCCCGAAACGCTTCCGGACTGAATTAGAGCGGCGCCTTGACCGCGGGTGCCTTGCCGAAGTCGGTAACGTCGATCACGACGTGAGCGCCGGCGTTCGCGTCGGCGGTGCTGCTGCCCGCTTCGCTCAGTGTCAAATCGGCTTTCGTCAGGTAGCCGCCGTCCTGCGCTACCCAGATCTTGGCGTCGACCGTCGTGTTGGCACTTGCGGAGAAAATCGAATCGGCTGCCTGGGAGAGGTCATAATGCGCCGTCTCGATGTTGCTTTTCACGCCATTCACCTTAGCCGCACCAGTCACCGTGAACGTCGCGTCCTGTGCGGCAAGTCCGTTGATGATTTGCTGATCGGCGTCGAGCAGCGGCGCGAGCTGTTTGACCGGCGAAGCGTCCGCAGAGGACTTCGACGGACCAAGCCCGAAATCGACATACAACTGCCCATCGACACGCCAGAGTTTGAAGAGCGCTCGCCCTGAACTGGTGATCACCTGTACTTTCCGATCAGCGCCGGTGCGCTCGATCTTGACGGTTGTCGGGTCGGTGATTCCCGGCAGGCTGGCGAGCGAGCCTTCGAGATTCGAGAGTTCGGCGGTCATGACATACGACTTCTCGTCGACCAGTTTTTGATATGCGTCAGCCAGGCCAACCGCTTGAGCGTTTGATGCGGCGGTCGAAGATGTGCCGTCGCTGGTGGCAGTGGTGGTCGCGTTGTCGTTCGAGCCACCACAGGCGGCAAGGACGAGCATCATCGAGAGCGCCAAGCCAATTATTGCGATTCGTCGAGGATTCACACGTTTCTCCTGGAGTTCAGGTCAAGTCATTGGGGGACGACCCTCGGGGTGGCGGGTCATTGGTCGCGGCCTGCTGGCGTGACTCAGCCGCAGGTTGGCATGAATCATACCGTACGTTACGATTCACCCGTGAAACGTCGTGAAGCGAGCGAAGGATCGGTTTGGGGGATGCTGCCCGACCACCGAGCGACCTATGTGCGCGCGGTCCTGGCGAGCCTCGTGTCGGCGGTGGCGGTCGTGCCACTCGGCATCTGGGCGCGTCACCTCGATCTTATTGTTGGGACGGTGCCGCTGGTCGATCGAGCCGGGCGTGGTTACTGGCTCATCTCGCTGGTCGTTGCGCTGCTTCTCGGCGCGATGTTCCAGCTCTTCGACCGAAGATCGAGTTATCACGTCGAGCGAGCGAACGAGTTCGGCCGGAGGCGCGACCAGTTCGTCGACCTTCCGAGTGCCTGGATCCTGCCGCTCATCGTCAGTCTGTGCGCGTCAATGTTGGTGGCGCTCTATCACTCCGAGGCGGCGCTGGTCTGTGTCGCGCTCGGCGTTTTTTTTGTGAACGCGACTCACGCGATCTCGCGGCATCATCTCTATGATAACGATCCCGACATCGTCGATCGCGCCCGCGGCTTTCACACCATGATCCTCCACGCCGCAGCCTTCTTCGCGCTGGCGATGATCTACATCAACAAGCTGCCGAGTCGTTATTCGGCCGCCGCGGCCTTTCTCGCGGTTCTGCTGCTTCTGTTGCTCATCACCGAAGGTGAGCCGCTCGATTTCGCGCACCGGTTCATTTTCGGTTTGGTGGGTGGTGTGCTGCTGGGTGAGCTGACCTGGATACTCAACTACTGGGCGGCCGGCGGTTGGGCGGGTGGCGCGGTGCTGCTGGTATTCTTCTATCTGGCAGCCGGTCTGATTCTGGCGCAGACGCGACAGGGTGTGCGACCGCGTGATCTCCTCGAATACGGCGGCGTGAGCCTCGGCGCCTTCGTCATTGTGATGGTTTCGCTCGTTCGTTGACGGGAGCCGGCTTGGATCGTTCCGCGAAGCAAACCGATCTTCAGGAATTGCTCATCGAACTCGACCGCCTCGAAGAATTGCGCGAGGAGCTGGAAGAGCGCGGTTTGCGGACGCTTGCCGACATCGAAGCGCGGATCGATGAGCTGAGCCTGCAAGCCGAGGCGCTCGAATCGGTTGACGCGCCGTCGGAATAACACGCCGTTAACCTGGTCAGGCGGATCGTTTGGATCTCTTCGACGCCCATCGCAAGGAATTGTTGCGCAAGCGCGCACCGCTCGCCGATCGGATGCGCCCACGCACGCTCGACGAGCTGCTTGGACAGGAGCGCGTGATCGGCCCGGGTACCTTGTTGCGCCAGGCGATCGAGCGCGACCGGCTCAGTTCGCTCATCCTCTGGGGGCCGCCAGGCAGCGGCAAGACGACGCTCGCCCGCGTCGTCGCCGGCGTCACGCAGGCGCATTTCGTACAGCTTTCGGCCGTCATGGCCGGTGTGGCTGACCTGCGCCGCGAGGTGAAAGAGGCGCGCGATCGACTCGGCATGCACGCCGAACGCACGAGCTGATTCAGTGACGAAATCCATCGCTTCAACCGGGCGCAGCAGGACGCGATTCTGCCGCACGTCGAAGATGGCACCGTGACATTGATCGGCGCCACGACTGAGAACCCGTCGTTCGAGGTCAATTCGCCGCTGCTGTCACGCTCGCGTGTCATTGTGTTGACGGCGCTGGACGACGATGCGATCCGCGCGCTCATCGTTCGTGCGCTCGCCGACAAGGAGCGCGGTCTCGGCGACGACAATCTGACGATCAATCCGGACGCGCTCGATTTGCTGGTCAATCTGGCGAACGGCGATGCGCGTTTCGCGCTCAACACGCTGGAGTTGGCATCCGTCGGTGCCGCGAATGGCATGATCGCCCGTGAGCAGATCATGGAAGCGACGGCGCAGCGGGCTGGATCGTATGATCGCGCGGGCGATGCGCATTTCGACACGATCTCGGCGCTGCACAAGTCGATTCGCGGGTCTGATCCAGACGCCGCGCTCTACTGGCTGGCGCGGATGCTGGAACGAGGGGACGATCCGCTCTACGTCGCCCGTCGGCTCGTGCGCGCGGCGTCCGAGGATATCGGTCTGGCCGATCCGCAGGCACTGGTCGTGACGATGGCGGCGCAACAGGCGGTCCATTTTCTCGGGATGCCGGAGGGCGGGCTGGCGCTGGCCGAAGCGGCCGTCTATCTTGCGACGGCGCCCAAGAGTAACGCGGTCTACACCGCCTACAAAGCAGCATCGGAGGATGTCGCCGCGACTCGTAACGAGCCGATCCCGATCCACCTGCGCAACGCGCCGACGAAGCTCATGCGGGAGCTTGGCTACGGCGAGCAGTATCGCTACGCCCACGATTTCGAGGACGCGATCGTCGAACAGCAGCATCTGCCGGACAATCTGGTGAACAGAACGTATTACCAGCCGGTCGAACGCGGCTTCGAACGCGAGATACGATCGCGACTCGCCTACTGGCGCAAGGTGCTGGGGCGCCGCAACCAGAAGCACGATGAGGATGGAGACTGAGCAATGGCGTCGACCTTCAATCGTAAGCGGCCGGGTGGGCGGCGAAACGATGAATTGCGTCCAATCGCGATCGAGCCCGGTTATGCACCCTACGCCGAAGGTTCCGCGCTGATTACAGCCGGCAACACGCACGTCCTGTGCACCGCGACGATTGAAGAGCGCGTGCCGGGCTTTCTCAAGGACACCGGCAAGGGCTGGGTGACGGCTGAGTACGGGATGCTGCCGCGCAGTTCGCCGCAACGCATTTCGCGCGAGCGCTCGCTCAATTCGGGGCGAACACAGGAGATCCAGCGCCTGATTGGGCGCTCGTTGCGGGCAGTTACCAAGCTGGACACGTTGGGCGAGCGGATGATCATCATCGACTGCGACGTACTGCGCGCCGACGGCGGCACGCGTACGGCGGCGATCACCGGCAGCTACGTCGCGTTGCGCCAGGCGCTGCAGGTTCTGGTGAATACGGGCCGCCTCAGGGCGTTGCCATTGAGCGGTATGGTGGCGGCGGTGAGTGTTGGGGTGGTCTATGACGAGGCACGGCTCGACCTCGAATACGAAGAGGATTCGACCGCCGAGGTCGACTTCAACGTCGTCATGACCGATCGCGGCGAGTTCGTCGAGGTGCAGGGCACGGCCGAAGGCAAGGCCTTTTCGCGCTCGCGGCTGGACGAACTGCTCGATCTGGCGGGTGCGGGTATCGAGCAACTCTTTACCCTGCAGCGTGAGGCGCTGGCCGGCGTGTAAGCCGGAGCGGGTCATCCACGAGTGCGTGTCGAATACCCGGCTGCTCTGCTTGCGCCCCGATCACCCTCCATCAATCCTCGTCATCGAGTAAGGAACGAAGTACATGGACAAACGAGACTGGCCAGACCTGAAGCTGCTCCGCCTCGACCACGCGTCAGCCTTGCTCGCGTTTGAGCGGGAAAATCGGGCCTACTTCGCGGCGGCGATTCCGGATCGTGGAGACGAGTACTTCGCCGAGTTCGACAAGCGGTTTGCGCAACTGCTCGCGTGGCAGGCCGAGGGGACGGATTACTTGCATGTGCTCGTAACCGATGGTGGCGAGGTGGTGGGGCGAGTGAACCTGATCGAGGTGGCGGATGGGTCGGCTGAACTTGGATATCGGATCGCGGAGAAGGTCGCGGGACAAGGGCTCGCCACAGCGGCGGTGCGGAAGGTTCGCGAGCTTGCCGCCACAGAGTATGGACTGACCAGGCTACGCGCGAAGGTCACGCTGGACAATCCGGCCTCGCGCAAGGTGCTTGAACACAACGGCTTCGTTGCTGTAGGTGAGCTCACGCTCATTGGAAAGCCGGCCGTGTCCTTCATCTGCGATCTTCGGTGAGGCATCGTACCGTACGGAGTTGCGCTCCGCCGTTGGAATCGATGCTCAGGTTGTTCGGCTAGATTTCGATATGGTCTTTCGTCGAGGGGATGCGGTTGCCGAGTCGAGGGTCGAGAGAGGTCGCTGTATCGAGGGCACGACCGAAAGCTTTGAAGACGGCTTCAACCTGGTGGTGCGCGTTGAGGCCGTAGAGCGTCACGATGTGCAGGTTGATGCGAGCCTCGACGGCGAGCGTCTCGAAGAAGTGGCGAAAGAGATCAACCTCGATCAGCCCGACCGACTGACCGCTGAATGGCACACGCTGGACATAATAGCCACGCCCTGAGCAGTCGATCGCCACATGCGCCAGCGCCTCGTCCATCGGCACGGCTACATCTGCCATGCGACGGATCCCGCGTCGCTCCCCGAGCGCCTGCCGGATCCCCTGGCCGAGGCAGATCGCGACGTCCTCGGTCGTGTGATGCGGATCGACCTCGAGATCGCCGTGCGCCTCGACCGAGAGATCGAACTGACCGTGTCGGGCAAAGAGCGTCAAGAAATGATCGAGCGCGCCGAGACCGGTTGCGATGCGAGATGCGCCGGATCCGTCGAGGTCGAACTGGAGGACGACGGATGTCTCGGCCGTTGTACGGTTGATTTGCGCGACGCGACTCGTCATCCCGGCTAAACCTCTTCGGCGAGCGCGTGGAGCGCGGCGATCAGAACGTCAGTCTCTTCCGGCTTGCCGACCGTAATGCGTAGGTAGTCGCGCAAATCGGGGCTGCTATAGTGGCGGACGAGGATGCCGATCCGGGCAAGCCGTCGCTGGATCATATGGGCGTCACCGCGCGTCACCCTGCAGAGGATATAGTTGGCCTGTGAAGGAAACGGCTGCAAGAAGTTCAGTTTGCGGAGTTGGCGGAAGAGCCGGCCGCGCTCGACCCGAATGCGCTTGACCGATTCCTGCAGGTAGTCGGCATCGTCGAGCACCGCTTCGATTGCCTTCAATCCGGCGACACTCACGTTGAACGGTTGCTTCACCTTCCAGAGTTGAGCGGCGAGCGACAGCGGAAAGATGCCGTAGCCGAGGCGGAGTCCTGCCAGCCCGGCCCACTTGCTAAAGGTGCGCAGCACGACCATGTTGTCGAACTCACCTGTGAAGGGGAGTAGCGTCTTCCCGGCGAACTCGAAGTACGCTTCATCGACGACGATGAGCGCGCCGGTGCGCAGTAGCCGCACAAGCTGCTGTTGAGTCACCATGTTGCCGGTCGGATTGTTCGGCGAGGCGACGAAGATCACTTTGGTGCGTTCGCTAATGGCCGCTTCGATCGCATCGAGGTCGAGTTCAAAATCGGGTTGGCGTTCGACCAGGCGCGCTACGCCGTTGAAGAGCGGTGGACGCTGAGCGTAGACGCCGAACGTCGGGATCGGCACGAGCACTTCGTCGCCTGGATCGAGCGTGGCCAGCAGGATCAGGTCGATCAGTTCGTCTGCGCCATTACCCATGATGATGCGCTCGAAGGGCGCTCCGGCGTACTCCGCGATTCGTTCGCGCGCCACACGCTGATCGGGATCGGGGTAGCGATGATAACGATCGAAGCTGGCGAGCGCTTCCTGCACGCGCAGCGTGGTGCCGTAGGGGTTTTCATTCGTATCGAGTTTGATAACATCGTCAACTGAGATGTTGAGCGACTCGGCGACCGATTCGATGGCGACCGACGGGGAGTAGGCGTCGAGATCGAGGACGCAAGGACGAATCAGCCGTTGCAACGCTTTGGGGATCGCCACAAAAACCTGCCTGTCACAACTTCGTGCGGAACATCGCGCGTCGCGTTCATTGCGAGCCGCGCTATCCTAGCACGACCAGCGCGATGAGAACGCGTCATGGTGAACGGCGAACAATCGCGCCGCCGGAGCGAAGGTCGTGCTCGTGTCGCCTGCTGGCCGCTATTATAGTCGTTCTCTGCTCGGTCCTCTCAATCTCGTTGCGGCTGCCCGCGAACGTTTCGGGTCGGGTCGCGGCGACGCCGCCGGCAACAACGCAATCCGTCGTACGCGCCACGTCCGTCGCGTCGCTGCCCACGCCAATTCACGCGATACTCAAGCCGGCAACGGTCACCCCACAACTCCCGCCCAAACCGGCCCCGGCGCCGCCGATTCAGCTTTCGGCGAAGGCGGCCTACGCCGTCGATGTGACCAACGGCGTGGAACTTTATTCTGTTAACGCGGATGCGCCATTGCCGCCGGCCAGTACGACCAAGATCGTCACCGCGCTCGTCGTCGCTCAGCACGCCGCGCTCGATGCAACCGTGACGATCCAGGCGGACGACACGGTTGATCCGACGATCTATTCGCACATGGGTCTGGAAGTGGGCGACGTCGTC
>JAICWZ010000030.1 GCA_025966355.1 Thermomicrobiaceae bacterium | reverse complement strand
GCACTCTGTGAGTCAAGTGACCAGTGTTATGGTGCGCCATGACAATCCGCACTTCCTGAATCGGTATATGTCTCTCCCGCGATCGGGATGAACTGCCAGTTGTAGCCGGAAGCGTGAAGCGTCAGCTTCAGTACGCCGAAGGTGGTCGCGTTCCGTGTCTCGCTGTTCGGCTTGATTTTGTTGATCGGAGTATGGTCGTCACCACCAGTCCCGACGGTGAACTGCCGTATGCCGTAGGCTGTGTCGAGCGTGCCGTTGGGCGTTTGCGGCGCGAAGCGCTCATAGATATGCGAGTGGCCGTTGAGGATAACATCCGCACCCGCGTTATACAGATCGGTCCAGAAGGCGAGAAACGAGGTTGAGGCGTAATCTCCCGAGTCGAACTCTGGCCGATGCCACATCGCCAGGGTGCACATCGCGTGATGGCTGGCCAGGTCGGCCTTGAGCCATTGCTCCTCCGGGCTCCCTGCTTTGCAGCCGCCGATCTGAACGCATTCACTGTTGAGCGCCACGATGTGCCAGGTTCCGATGTCGAAGGAGTAGTAGCCCTTCGTCGGGTTACCCGCTACGGCTCCGAAATAGGCGAAGTATCCGGCAGCATTCGTCGTCTGATACTCGTGGTTGCCGGGGATGGGGTAGGTGATGTCTTTGAATCGCCCCCAGGTTGGGCCGTACGACTCCTGAAATTTCAGCAGTTTTCCCATCTCGTACTGATTGTCCCCGAGCACCAGCACATCGTTTGGCTGAATGCTGGCGACGAGGTCCGAGGTTGCCTTCATCTGGCAATGCGTCGGGTCGCCAAGTCCATCGTGATACGAGGCGCTGGTCGGATCACAGGCGATGTCTCCGGCGGCGACGACGACTGGATCGTTCGGGAGCGGCGTGCCGACAGCAGTCGGCGATTGGGTTGTTGGTTCCAACGTCGCCGCACGCGACCGGTATTGAGCGCCTGCCCCACACCCGGCTAACACGAGCGAAAGCGCGAGAAGATACAGGATAGCAACCGGCGCGGGTGAACGCCGGTTGCCATCGGGTGTGTCGCTATGGAGCCGCATGACAGCTTGCGCTCCCAGAATCGGTGAAGCCGGAACTTCCCGGTATCGTCACGAACTGCCAACTGTACGTGCCATCGCCGAGTGTCAGCTTCAACACGCCAAAATCGTCGGAATCACGCGCCATGCTGTTCGGACGGATGTTGTGGAAGTTATCCAGATCCTCGCCTCCACTGCCAACGGTGAACTGAACGATGCCGTGGGCAGGGTCTGCCACGCCGGTTGGTGTCTGCGGCCCGAAGCGCTCGTAGAGATGTGAGTGCCCATTGAGGATGATGTCAGCACCACCTCGATAGAGATCATTCCAGAAGTCGAGGTAGAAGGTGCCCGATCCGTTTGGTCCGGAATCGAACTCCGGTTCGTGCCAGACCGCGATCGTGCACTGATTGTTGTGCGTGGCGAGATCATTCTTGAGCCAGAGTTCTTCGGGGCTCCCCTTGTTGCAGCCGCCGATCTGGGCACACTCGCTGTTCAGCGTGATGATATGCCACGAACCGATGTCATACGAGTAATAGCCCGTGCTCGGATCACCGGCCGCCGCCCCAAAATAGGTGAAGTAGCCGGCCGCATTCGGGGTCAGATACTCGTGGTTCCCAACGGCTGGATGGATGATCGACTTGAGTCGCCCCCACGTCTTATCGAAGACCGCCATATACTGAGCGAGCGAGTTCTCCATGTACTGGTTATCACCGAGGGTGAGAACGGCAGTTGGCTGCATTTGCAGCAGCAGATTGGACGTCGCCATCTGCTGGCAGTGTGTCGGATCGCCGAGGCCGTTGAAGTAGTGTGAGCTCGTCGGATCGCACGAGATATCGCCGGCCGCCGCGATGACCGGCCCGTCGACCGGTGTCGCGGTCGGTGTCGCGGTTGCCGTTGCCGTTGCGGTCGCCGTGGCTGTGCCGGTGGCGGTCGCGGTTGGCGTTGTGGTCGCGGTACCGGTCGCGGTTGCGGTCGGCGTCGGCGTCGGAGTGCCGAAGACGCCCGTTACGATCGTCAGAATCGGTGGCGTCGAATTCTCGCGCGAGGCATAGGTCACGCCATCACCGTTGGTCGAGCTGATCGCGAAGCCGGCTGGTCCATTGCCGGTGATCGCCGCGGTGACGTCTTTGGTCACCGATTGATACGGGACGACGGAGCCGATCGCGACCGTTGGCGGCGAGATCGCCGGGCGGTTGTTATAGGTGAGCGTCGATTCGGTCCAACTCGTGTCGAGAACCTTGCCGATCGTCCCACCATCGACGCTTCCGTCCCAGGTTGTCGACAGCTTAAGCGTCGCGCTGATGATCGTTCCGCTGAGGCCGGTCACGTTGAAGGTCATGTAATCAAGACGATCGGGTGAGCCATCGACCGGTATTTCAAAACCGGTGCCGGAGACGGTGTCGGGTGCGCTACTGTTGGCGTAGGCGTCGGCCGATGCTCGGAAGATGTAGGTCTGGGTCGAGGTCGGCGTGCCGGTCGGTGTCGGTGACGGCGTCGCCGTGGCGGTGCTGGTTGCGGTACTCGTCGCCGTCGCGGTTGCCGTCGCGGTTGCCGTGGAGGTGGCGGTGCTGGTCGGTGTACCAGTCGCGGTGGCGGTTGGAGTCGTCGTGCTGGTTGCCGTATCGGTCGCTGTCGCGGTTGGGGTCGTCGTGCTGGTCGATGTGGCGGTCGTGGTTGGGGTGGACGTGCTAGTCGCTGTGGTCGTTGCGGTTCCGGTCGCGGTGCTGGTTGCCGTGCTCGTCGGGGTGGATGTGCCGACCGTAACCGTCAGCAGCGGCGGGTTCACATTCTCGCGCGAAGCGTAGGAAACGCCGTCGCCGTTGGTCGAGGCGACCGCCAGTCCAAGCATGCCGCTGGAAGTTACGGCCGAGGTGACGTCGACCGTAACGGCCTGGTTGGCGGGCGCGGCGCCGATGGACGCGATCGGTGCCGAGAGCGCGGGACGATTGTTGTAAGTGAGCGTCGTCTCGGTCCAGCTCGTATCGCTGACGGTGCTGACCGAGCCGCCGTCGACGCTCCCGTTACCGGTCACCGACAGCTTCAGCGTCGCGCTGACCACCGAGCCGGAGAGCGCGCTCAAATTGAACGTGAAATAGGCGATCTGGACCGGTGTGCCATCGACCTGAAGCTCGTAACCGGTGCCGGACACTTTGTCGGGGGCAGCGGCGTTCACCCAGGCGTCCGCCGTCGGCTTGAACGTTTGCACGATTGTGCTCGCGGATGCCGGATGGACCGCGAACTCATTCGACGCGTTGGCGACAATCGCGATGGCAGCGATGGCCACCAGCGCGGCCATCACCCGCCGCAAGGTTTTCCAGTAGCTCATCCCGCCTCCTCAACCGACTTCGGCGTTCGGTCGTGACCTCGACCGCGTTTGTATGCTCCACCGGCCTATATCAACATGAATCGGTCGAATCTCTTTCACTCCGAACTTCTCAACCTCCGCCGGGGAGCGACGCGGCACCGGCGATGATCTGGTAGTGCCAGCGATTCAGAATCGCTTCGGTCGAGGTTTGTTCGCGGACGCGGTCGGCCGGTGCCTTGCTGCCGTCGAAGGTCAGGACGCCACGCTCGAAGTACTGGACGGTCAGTCCGGAAGCGGGATCGACGAATTCCTCGGAAATTGGATAGCCGAAGAGTGCCAGCGATTCGCGATAAGAGACGCCTGGGTCGCCGAGATCGAGTCCTCGCGAGCGCCAGAAGTCGCGAAAGCCGCCGCAGAGTCGATGGCGCGTTGCCTGGACGAACCAGCAGTTTGCGTCGCCCTGCGTGCTGGTGTCCAGCGGCTGAAACGCCGGGCTTTGGCCCAAATTGTTCGCGCCGGCAAGGGCGACACCGATGCGCGACAGTTCGACGGCGTACGGGGTACCCGCAAACTCCGGATGATATTCGAGAACGGCGTTCGCGAAGTACTGACCGGCGACACCGTTCGCGGCGGATGTGAACGGAGCGCTGGTCGCGGAGCCGAGATCGAGCGTCGTGCCGTTCTGCTGGACAAAACGGTCGATCGCACTCGTTGCCTCGGGTGAAGCGCCCTCAGTGATCGTTGGGCTTGGCGGTGTCGCGACGACCGGCGTCGTTGTTGCCGCGGTCAACGTCGGTGTGACCGCGACGGCAGTTGGCACCGGCGCGCGTGCCGGCACCGGCGTCGCCGCGTTCGCGACGGCGGGCGCCGGACTACTCACCGAGGTGACGAGCGTGGAGGCTTCGACGTTGTTCCTGCTTGGCCCGTGGGCAAGCTGGGCGCCGAAGACGACGAGCAGTACGGCGATGACGATGGTGATCAGCACCGTGAGCCAGCGGTGCCCGCTGTTGGTCGATTTCGTCGGTTGTCTGCGTGCTTGTCCAGTCACGATCGTCTCTTTCGTTGTTCAACCACCGAAAACGACCTAGCGATAGAACGCCTGGCTCCAGTCGATCGTCGACTGACCGGTCCAGAGATTGGATAGCGATCCGTCCATCACAGCCGAGGTGTACCAGTACGTTGTCTGTGCGTAGATGTTGTTCTGATCGGCGCCCCAGAACTTGCCGCCGTTGCTGCTGTCGAAGCCGCGGAGGACATTGGTGGCGTAGAGCTTGAGCGCCGTCGCTTGCTGGCCGATCAGCAGAATCTGCGGGATCGCACTCACCATGGTCGACGCCGACGGTTGCGTTGAGGCCGGCGTACCATCGAAGTTGTAGGCGGAGAGCGCTTGTCCGGTGCTCGAAATCTGCTTGGTGACGAAGTCGTCCATCTGCAACGTGTTGAGCGCGCGATCGTCGTGATTCCAGAGCCAGTCGATCGAGAGATTGAGCGCGATGCGCGAGGCGTCACGCGCTGACTGCTTGACGTCCGGCGTATTCAGCGTCGCCGTGCTCAGATGACCGTTCTTGATGTTCATCGCGACCCAGTCGGGGAAGAGTCCGGTCGAACCGCCGAACGCTTTGTCGTTGTGTATCTCCTCGAGCACGTCGTACGACGAGTCGACCAGGTTGTTCCAATCATGTTTCTGGTCGACATCAGCGAAGATGCGATAGACGTACGGCTGAAAGTACGACGGATTAACGGTTGCGGGATCATTGTTCGGCCCGCCACCGCCGGCCCAGTTGCCGGCGACCATGACACGCCGGCCGTTGATGACCGTGGTTTCCGTCGACCAGATGTGCCGTACGAGTTGTTGAGCAGTCGTCAGATAGTCAGGTTGATTCCAAACCTTGCTTGCGAGAATCAGGCTGAAGGCGATCGTCTGGTCGGCGTTGGCCGAGGTGTTGTTTTCGAGAACGGCCGGCGTGGCCGAACTCTTGGACGGCACACCCCAACGCGTCGCGAAAAGCCCATTGTCGCTTCGTTGCAGGTGAGCTTGCGTCCAACCCCAGAGCGCGTTAAACGATGCGTGATCATTGGCGTAGACCGCGCGCAACATCGCGTCGGCCTGTTGCTGCGAGGTCGTTTGCCCGTTGGACTCGGGATCGGTCACCTGCCCGTTGGTGATGAACGACGTCTTGTAGCTCTGCCAGGATGACTGCAGGATCGAATTATCCGCGGCCGGCGTGCGCGTCAGCTTGCGGATACGCATGATCTTCACCGTCCAGTTACTCGCGGCGAAGCTCGCGACTTCGTCGGAGTTCTGGATCGCCTGCGCCAGGAGCGGCAGTGAACTGCGCGCGGCATCGGCGGTGGTATTCGGGCTGATCAGGAGATAGTCGATGCTGTGCCAGTTGTCGTGCAGCTGCGTGTCGCGGATCGCCGGGTCCGAGAGCGCCGGCCAGTAGTAGTGCGCCACGAACGTCTTGCCGCCGGTGAATGACGGCTCGCGCAGATCGACCCACGGATAGGAATCCATGATGATCGTGCTGCCGCTCGGAACGTTCTGCACGATCCATTCGGCGGCCTGCACCTGCGGCGTCGTGCGATCGGCGCTGAAGTTGGTGTGATTGGCGGCGATCGCCTGCTGTCCAACCAGGACCGAGGCGGCCAGCACGAGCACGCTTGCCGCCCAGAGGCTCCAGCGTTGCGGCGTCCAGCGCGTCAGGAGGTTCATGGCCGAACCGATCAAAACCCCAACGCAGATCGCGAGCAGCGCCAGGATCGGAATGATGTAGTAGTAGAGAACGATCCCGCCACGGCCGAAGAAGAGGACGAAGCAGAGAATCAGGATTCCGATTCCGAAGAGGAAGCGATTCCAGTAGGCGGTGACCGTCCCGATCAGCGCGGCGAAAATCCCGCCGAGTATCAGAAGCGGGTCGGCGACGCGCCACTGGTGGAAGAGCACGCGCATGTCGCTATGCGCATGCAAGAGCGAACCATTGCCGCCGCGCTCGGCTTGCGACTGGTAGGTGCCGAGAATACTGACGTGCGGCGATGACGAACTCCAGAGGACGCCCGGCGGAAAGAGCTCATCCTTCAGGACGGCAACCAGCACGAAGAGCGAAATGATCGACAGCGAGATGGTGAGCCACATCGCCATCGAATAGCGCCGGTTCGACGGATGCGAGCGAATATAGGCAAGGTAGATCATGCCGGGCAGGAAGATGGCAAAGATCTCCTTGCTCCAGAAGGCGAGCCCAAAGGCGACGGCGCTCACGATGATTCGGTCGAGCCGTCCGGTGCCGCGACTGAGCATCAGAATCGACAGGAGCAGGAACATCGTTCCGATGTTGTCGAGGTAGACCTGACGGTGCAGGGCGACGCCGAGCGGCGAGACGATGAAGAGGATCGATGCGAACGCGCCGGCCGCGATATGGCCGGTGACGTCGCGAACGATCAGATAGATCAGGAGGGCGGAGACAAGCGAGACGGCGAGCATCAGCATGCGACCGTTGTTGATCGCCATGCCGAATTCTGAAAACCCGCCGACGATCGTTGTCCAGACGCCGATCAGCAGCCAGCCGAACGGAGGATGGCTATAGGTGTAGGTGTAGTAGAACGGCTTCCCATGCTTGATCAACGCCCAGGCCGAGCCGACGTACGTTCCTTCGTCCAACTCGTACTGCGGGTAGTGAAACATGTTGTAGCCGGTGAAAAGATCGGCGGTGACAAGGAGCGCCAGGATCGTCGTGATATGAGCGATCCGTGCGCCGTGCCGAACCAGCAGCCACTGCCCGCCCCGCACGGCTTTCGCGACGGTGGACGACTCGCCGAATGGCCAGAAGCGTCGTTGACCCTGCGCTGAAGTCCCCGGTTCCCAGGTAGAGGTCAATCTCGAACTCTCTCAATCCCCGTAATGCCCGAATAGCCGTTCCCACCTCATGCTTAGTCGTCGGCTGCTTCGTTGAGCGCTTCTTGCCCGCGCATCATGGCCGCGCCAGGCTGGGGCTGGAAGCGATCGCGCGCGACGCGATGCGCGCCCGTGTGTGTGGTCTTTTCCCAACTGGAATCGCCACGGATGTGCCGTGCGACCGCTCGAAGGGCGCTGATGTTGAGCAGTATTTGATACGGCAGGAAACCAAGCGTGAAGACCGCGAAGTCGCGTGGCCGCAGTTTGAAGCCGTACAAGCGACAGAACTCCGACAGACCGATCAGGTCCGCGATGTACTTGAAGGCGAGGAAATAGAATGGTGAGAGCGAGAGCATGGCGATGATGACCGGCGCCTTCAGGGTGATCGTCGTGATCAAGGCGGGCAGCCAGAGGATCGCCAGCGCGGCCTGCACCAGCGGGTAGGCGAGCGTGTAGAGCGCCAGCAGGCGCTGATTTCGCGTCTCCAGCCGTCGCCAGTCACCGCTGCGCACGACCTGCAAGAAGCCCTGATTCCAGCGCGTCCGCTGCCGGATGAAGTTTCCAAGGCTCGGCGGCGTCTCCTCGCGCGTCGCATGATCGTGATCGTAGGTAATCGCGATCGGCTCGCCGAGCGCGCTGAGACGGATACCGATATCGGCGTCTTCGGTTAGGCAGTGCTCATCCCAACCACCGGCCTCCTCGACCAGGCTGCGCTTCATGAAGACGGTATTGCCGCCGAGCGGCACGCTGCCGACGTTGGCGTGGAAGTGCAAACGCGATTTGAACCAGAAGAAGTATTCCAACACGTTGTGCGGGGCATACCAACTGGAGCGGAAATCCATCAACTGGACGCCGGCCTGCACGATGCCGGCGTCGTCTTGCAGCATGATCGTGTTCACGACGTCGAAGATCTCGGGATGCACATCGTCTTCGGCATCGAAGATCGTGACGACCTCGAAGCTCGACGCACGGAAACCGACGTTCAGACCGTGCGGCTTATTGATCGGGCCGTCGTCGAAGGTGACGACACTGACCGTCGGACTGGTGATCTTGCGCGCGGCGCGCGTCGCCTCGGCGATCGTCTCGGTGTCACCCGCTTCACAGATGACAACGACCTCGATCAGATCCGATGGATAGCGCGTGTGGCAGACGCGTTCGATCGTCTGGGCGATCACCGCTTCTTCATGGCGGGCCGGAAGCAACGCCGTGAAGTGTAAGAGCGGTTCAGCGAAGTTCTTCGGACTGCGGGCGGCTTCGAGCCGGTCCGGCCGCATCCAGGTGTAGAGCATCAGGTAGAGCGTGATGACCCCCTGGATTGCGAGCAGGAGCGACAGGACGCCGAGTCCGATCACGGCAATAGTCGCGGTCATGATCGTCGCCTCTCATGCGTTCGCGGATCGATACGTCGGTACGTCAGTGTGGCTACTCCCTTCATCCGGTACGCCTACGTCGCCGGTGCCAGCGATGCCGGAGCGGCTGTCGTGAGCGGCACGCGTGGTTCGTTCGTGATACCTGCCAGTTCGGGGATGCGCTGTGCCCAGTTCATCGAGCTGCTGCGGACCAGGTTTGCCGGCAGTCCCGAGAGCGCCTGGGTCACGATGGCACGTTCGGCCTCTTCCAGTGTTGGACCGTAGTACTGTGTCAGTCGTTTCTTGATGACCGAGTACGGCGGGAAACCGTAGGCATCATCCGAGTTGGTCAGCAACGTCTCGATCGCCGCGCTGTCGCTCAACTGCACTTCGCCGTCTTCGCCGCGTTCGATGACGAAGATCCCGTGCAGATGCGCCGCGTTCAGCAGGCGAACGTGCGGCACCAGGCGCTGCACGTGGTATTTCGGCGGCGGAACGATCCATTGCACGAAGCCGTTGATCGTCGCGACCGGCAGGCCTGTTTCGACAAGCCGGAAGGCGAATTGGCGCCCTTCGCGTGAGTGCAACCGGCTCTGGATGAAGAGTGTGATGCGCTCGAACCGGCTCAGGAGCGGGGTGCGCACGGCGGCAACGGTGTGCCGGCTGATCGTCATCGGCTTCGGGTAGGTGAGGACCTGGCCGTCGGCCGAGAGCAGGGTCAGATCGTCGGAGAGGAATGAACCGGTATCGCTCTCGCGCCGCTGCCGGTCGAGGATCTTGAGAATCGTCGTCGTCTTACCCGTATCGGTGCGCGCGGTAAGGAGATAGGCATCGTCGTCGAAGGCGATGCAGGCACCATGGACCAGCGCATAGCCCTTCTGCGTGAAGGTCCAGCGCAGGATCGGCTCGACCACGTTGGTGTAAAGCACATGGGGCGAGTGCCGCAGCAGCGGCGTCGCCTTGATGTCGATCGTCTGGCCCATCCGGATATTGATGCCGAAGCCGAGCGGACCGAAGCCCTCGTTGTAGACGAAGCGGTTACCATCACCCTCGTCCTGCACCTGTTCGAAGCCCGAGCGGTGGACATGGACGTTGATCGACGGCTGATCGATCGAACCGCTAATCAGGAATCGCTCAAGCTCGGGTAGCCAGACTTCGGACTTGACGCTGAGGATGCCGTGGATGTCGTACGAGAACGGCCCGTGTGCATGATTCTTCCGCTTGGCGCGCTCCCAGATCAAACTATCGGCGACGCCATAGCGCAGCAAGAGGAGCGCGACAAGCGAGATGATGTTCGATGCGACGTAATAGATGCCGAGCACCGAGGTCATGAACCAGATGAGCGGCTCGCGAATGATGAGCAACCCGCTGTTCATGCCGAAGAAGAGCCCGAAGCGCGTGAGACGCAAGCGGGCGCTGCTGCGATCGGGGAAGACCCAGAATTCGGTCAGTCCGAAATTCCAGACCGTCGAGCCCCAGCTGGCGAAGATCGCGGAAACGAGGTAGTGAACGCCCATCATTGAAGTGAAAAGAAAGATCAAAACAGAGTTCACGATGAAACCCGAGGCGCCGACCAGGATGAACTTCACGAAGCGAAGGAATTCATCTCCGGCGCGCAACCGGCAAAGCTGGGCAGCGTAGGTCATACCTTCGGCGAGCGATGCCTTGCTTTCACCGGCGTTGCGCTTGCCGAATTCGAAGCCGATTTCGCTGATGGCGAGGTTCGGGGTCTTCGCCATGATTTCGAGCAAGATCTTGAACCCGCGCGGCTTGAGCTCGTCGAAATCGAGCGCGCTGTGGCGGACGAGGAAGAAGCCGCTCATCGGGTCGGTGACGTGCAGGAGCTTGCGCGGGAAGGCGACACGCGCCGACAACGCAGAGAGGCGCGACGCACCTTTGCGCACGAGGTTGAAATCGCCGACGCTACCGCGTTCGCGGTAGCGGCTGGCGATGACCAGATCGGACTCGGTCGAAAGCGCTTGGTTGAGGAGATCCTGAATCCGTTCGGGTGGATGCTGCAAGTCGGCATCCATCACGCAGATCCAGGTGCCGCTGGCAACCTTGGCGCCGGCGACG
>JAICWZ010000303.1 GCA_025966355.1 Thermomicrobiaceae bacterium | reverse complement strand
GTGATGCTCGGGGCGGGTGCTAAGCGTGATGATGAGAAGGCCGGGGCAATTCGCGCGAATACTGCGGATGAGACCCGCTGGATCCGTTCCGGCGAGCGTCCAGTCGAGAAGCAGGATCGTGGCGTGGACCTCAGTCAGATAGTCCGCGAGGCCGTCAATGCTGCCGCGATCTCCGGCGATGGTGATGTCGGGCTGGTGGCTGAGAATGAGGAAGAGTGCTGAGCGCACGCAGGCGAGCCGGTCGACGACGACGACCCGCTCTTCTCGACCGTCTTTCGGCGTCTCTCGCTGGGCGTTCACTCTGCCATTTCCTCCTTGGCAGGGAAGCGTGCCTCAAAACGGACCGCCGGTCATCCTCAGGATGACCGGTTTCTACCTGGTAAGTTGGACAGGTGCGGCTAATCGACGAGGTGGTGCTGGATGGCGAGCGCCACGGCCTCGGTCCGGCTACTGACGCCGAGCTTGCCGAGGATGTTGCTGACGTGGAAGTCGACCGTCGAGCGGCTGATGATCAGCTCATCGGCGATGGCGCGATTGCTCAGGCCCCGTTTCATCAGCGCCAACACATCGAGTTCGCGCGGGCTGAGATCGTGTCCAGGCGCGGCGGGACGCGTTGCCTGGCTGATGAGCGCCTGCGTCGCCTCGGGTGCGAGCGTCGCTCGTCCCCCCATCGCCCCGCGAATAGCGCTCGCCAGTTCGGCGGCAGCGACGTTTTTGAGGAGGTAACTCATGGCCCCCGCCTGCAAGACGCGTTTGACGAGGTCATCGTCGACAAAGCTCGTGAGCGCGATGACGCGGATCTGTGGCCAGCGTTCGTGGATGATGCGTGTCGCGTCGACTCCGTCGATCCCCGGCATCATCATATCCATGAGCACGACATCGGGCTGTATCTGTTCACAGCTGCGGATCGCCTCTTCACCGTTGCCGGCCTCACCAACCGGTTCCATGTCCGGTGCGCCGAGCAAGAAGGCGGCGAGTCCGCTGCGGACCATCTCATGGTCATCGACGATCAGGACGCGGATGCGGTCGGTTTGGGCGGGGTGCTGATTCAACATCCTGACTCCTCCAGATTCGGCCACGTAACGGTGATTCTGGTCCCTTCGCCGGGTGCGCTCCAGACGTCGAGCGCGGCACAGACGTCCTCGGCGCGTTCCGCCATGATGCCGACGCCGAGATGCCCGGCCGGAATGCTCGCGAGATCGAAGCCGAGACCGTCATCCTGAATCGTCATCTGTATTCGGTCGTCGAGGCAGTTGAGCGCGAGGCGAACGGTCTGCGCCTGCGAATGTTTGGCGACGTTGTTGAGCGCTTCCTGGGCGATGCGGTAGAAGGCGATTTGCGCCTCGGGCGTGAGCGTCGTTCGATAGTGGCCTTCGACATCGAGGCTCATCTCGGCGCGAATCGATCCGCTGGTGGCATCGATCAACTGGCGCAACAAATCGGCGATCGGCATATCGGTCAGCGCGGTCGGACGCAGTTCGACAAGCAAGAGACGCATCTCGGCGAGCGCGCCGCGCGTCAGGCGACGGAGCTGTTGCAAACGTCTTCGCGCTTCATCCGGATTGCGTTCCCAGAGATCAGGGATCACCTCGGAGATGAGACTGGCCGAGAAGAGCGTCTGCGTGACGGCGTCATGCAGCTCGCGCGCCAGGCGCTGCCGCTCCTCGACGGCCGCTGCCTTCCCCGCCTGTTCGCGTAACTGGGCGTTTTCGATGGCCAGCGCCGCCTGCCGGGCGAAGGTCGAAGCGAGCGCGATGTCGTCGTCATTGAAATCTCGCGGTTCGAAGTAGTACAGCGACAGCGTGCCATATGATGTGTCCTCCAGCGCCAGCGGCACCGAGAGAAAGGCGCCGAACCGTTCGGCGAAAGAGCGCATGCCGGCAACCTGCGTCGCGCCAGGTTCGCGTTCCGGGTTCTCCAGGAGCGATGGGAGGCGAACCACATCGATCCGATTTGATTGCTCATTGAGCTGTAAGGTGTCGTTGGCGTCATATTCGAGCGGCAGTACGGCGCGTAGGTTGGAAACGACAACCGCCTTGCGCCGGTGATAGGCGAGGCCGGTTGAGGAAATACCGACCGGCATGCGCACCGTCGTGTGCTCGGGTGTCAGCCGGTCGGAGGCGCGAATGCTGAGCAATTCAACCCCCCGCTCGTCAACCGGCATGAAGAGCGCGCTGGCGTCGCTGCCAAGCAGCCGGCGCGACTGCATCGCCAGGTAATCGAGAATCTCCTGCAACGACTGCCGCGAATTGACGAACGCAAGCAGTTCCTGCAAACCCTCCGCGACTTCGCGACGGCGCTGGATCTCATTCGTGCGCTCCGCGACCCGTCCTTCCAACTGCTGATAGTCGCGCACCTGTTCACTGACATCACGGACAACACCCAACATCGCCGGCCTGCCGTTGTATGTCATCCGCCGACCGAGCACTTCGACATCGAACACGGTGCCGTCGCGCCGGATGTCCTGGGCGCGCGCCCGGTATTCGCGGCCGGATCGGATCGCATCGACGTATTCGACGAAGATCGACTGGCTGTTCGGGTGGATGAAGGTCGAAGGATGGAGACCGGCCATGTCGTCGTAGCCATGCATGCGGCAGAAAGCGGGATTCGCTTCGAGCACGATTCCGCTCACCAGGTCGTTGACGACCAAACCGTCGCTGGCGATCTCAAAGATATCGCGATACTGCTGAATCGAGCACTCGGCGCGTTCGTCGGCTCTGCCCCACGAGCCGGCCGCCTTTGTCTCAGACGAGACAGCGGAATGCGATTGGTGCGCGCGTTCTGGATCTTGACGCGGTGAATCATTCTCCATCGTGCCGTTGACCAGCCCTGTACTCCGAGCGAACGAACCCTGTCCTTGCCTGACCCGATGTGTCGCGCGCACCTGGCCAAAACGACAGGTTTAAAGCCCGCCCCATTCCTCAGTAGGCATTCCCATTGTTTCCCCGGTCTCGCCAACGCCGCGCACCACGATACTCAGAACATCGAACAGCGAGTGGCGTGGCCGCTCCGAGATGCAGGACATTTTACCGGTTCTATATGGAAGGGAACAGGAAATGACGGTGACAACTTCGCGGACGTCCGAGGTGATCGATCCGATTTTGACGCAGGCGTTCGAGTCGCGGTTGCTCGGCAGCCTGGTGCGGCCGAATGATGCCGAGTATGACGAGGCTCGCCAGTTGGTCAACATATTCCACGACGGCAGCCCGGCCTACATCGTGCGGGCGGCTGATGCCGCCGACGTGATTCGCGCCGTCGAATTCGCTCGCGAACACGAACTGCCGGTTACAGTTCGCAGCGGTGGACACAGTGTCCCAGGCTACAGCATGGCCGACGGCAGCGTCGTCGTTGACCTGTCCGGCATGAAGGCGGTGAGCGTCGACCCGGAAAAGCGAACGCTCTGGGCACAACCGGGGGCGACGACGGCCGATGTCCTGGCCGTGACGCAACCGCACGGTCTGGCGCTCTCGACCGGTGACACGGCTTCGGTTGGTCTCGGCGGCCTGACGACGGGCGGTGGCATTGGCTTCCTGGCCCGCAAGTACGGCCT
>JAICWZ010000479.1 GCA_025966355.1 Thermomicrobiaceae bacterium | reverse complement strand
ATGAAGACCTCATAGTCCATCGACAAACCAAAGAGAAAGGCAAAGACCATGAACGGCACCCAGGCGGTCGTGGCACCCGTCGCCGGAATACCCCAGATCAATTTCGAACCGTAGCCGTTCTGCCAAACCAGCGTCAGGATTCCCCAGGCAGCGCCGATCGAGAACACATTGAGGACCACCGCCTTGAGTGGCAACACGACCGAACGGAAGGCGCGCGCCAGCAGCAGGAAGGTGATAACCGCCAGCACGAGGATCATCAACGGCATGTCGCCGTAGATCGTCTTGGTGAAATCGCGGTTGGACGATGCGTAGCCGCCGACCTCGACCTGCGCCGGGCCGTCGTGCGCGGCGTGTTTGATGCCATCCAGGATCGAGCGCCCGCTGCGGGAATTGGCATCGGTCGTCGGGATGACCGTAATCAGCGATTCGCTCGCGTTCTGGTCGCGCGGGGCCAGTGGCGGGATGACGGTGCGCACGCCGTCGACCTGTTGCAGATTCGCCGCGACCGCCTTCGCGTCGCCGCTCTGCACCAGCACCTCGATCGGCGTCAGCGGGCCGGTACCGATGCCCGATTGTTCGAGCGCGACCAGGCCATCGTGCGCGTCACCGGTTTTCGAGAGCGAGTCGGCCGACGGATCGCCGGGGTTGAGGCTGAGCGCCGGGACAACGAGCAGGCCAAGTGCCACCACTGCCACAGCCAGCGCCACCCAGCGCCGTCGCACGATGAGATGTGCCCAGCTGCTCCAGGGACGGCTGATGTGCGCTTCGGCGCGCTTGCGCGGCCAGTCGACACGTGGCCCGATCGTCGCCAGCGCGACCGGCAGGAGCGTCAGGGCCACGGCCACACTGACGAGCGGGATGAGCATGCCACCGTAGCCCATGCTGCGCAGCGCCGGGATCGGCAGCATCACCATCGCCAGCAAGCCGATGGCGACCGTCGTGCCGCTGAAGATCACCGCGTGTCCGGCCGTCGCCATCGTCCGTTCGACGGCGACCTCGTTGTCATAACCGGCGGCACGTTCCTCACGCCAGCGCATGACGATGAGCAGGGCGTAGTCAATCGCCACGCCGAGGCCGATCAGTGCGATCAGGAACTCGACGATGAACGAGACATCGGTGACGGTCGTGAGCGCCCAGACGAGCAGGAACGTGTTCGGAATGGCGATGGCGGCCATGAGAAGCGGGGCGATCGCGATGAACGAACCGAAGACGAAGATGAGCACGATCAGCGCGCCGAGCCCACCGATGAGCACTTCGACCAGCACGCTGGGGCCTTCAGTTCCCTGGCTACTCGTCAGCGGGATGATGCCGGTGACGTGCAGCGGCGCGCCGCCGATCTTCACATCCTTGACGGCGTCCTGCACGGCGGTGAGCGCCGGTGACGGGCCGAAGCCGGTCGGCATGGCCGAGACGGGCTGCGAGATGAGCACGTAGCTGGTGCGGCCGTCGTTCGAGCGGAACGTCTTGTCGCCGGTCGAGGCGTAGGAGACGACACGCGAACCGGGCAAGGCCGCCGACACCTTGTCGGTCGCCGCCGTGAGCTGCTGTTTGATCTCCGGCGAATCGAACGACTGACCCTGCGGCAGCGTCGCGACCAGCACCATCGGCGGATTGGTGCCGTCGAGACCATAGGCCCGCGCGATATCCATGTTCGTCTCGTAGCCCTCTTCGCCCGGCGCGCTGAAGTCGAACGAGAGCGCGCTGGTGGCCTTCGAGACGGTCGCCGCCGCGAAGACGGTCACGACGACCCAGAAGAGCACGACAAGCAGCTTGTGACGCAGAATGAAACGCGTGAATCCAACCATAAGGCCCTCATACTCCAATCGATCCACCGGCAAGATGCCCCCGGCGACGCGCTGGCAGCGCGACACAATCGCGGGCCGGATTGGTTCCGGAAGGTTAGGTGATGGCGTTCACCAGAAGCCTCACCTGCGTACGAAGCTCCTCGGACGTGAGCCAGTGCGGCTCACGGCTAAAAAAGACGTTCTTGTAGGTCGACATCGTGATCCCACCAACGAAAAGGCGGATGATCGCGTCGCTATCCTCGGTCTTGACCACGCCCTGTTCGCGGGCACGCGCGATGATCGACGCCAGAAATGCTTCACCTGGTATGACGACCGCGTCGACGAACTGATCGCGGAGCGCCGGAATGCGCTCGCCCTCGGCGATGATGATGCGCAAGAGCTGCTGGTAGTCGGTCTCTTGATGGCTGGCAACCATGCTCGAGGCGATGCCGAAGAGGATGCGCTCCAGATCGTCACGGCTCTCGATGGTCATCTGCCGGATGCGGAGCGGCGAACGATCGGCGCGCCCGACGGACATCTGATGCACCATGTCGCCGACGAGATCCTCCTTGCTGGGATAGTAGCGATAGAGGGT
>JAICWZ010000201.1 GCA_025966355.1 Thermomicrobiaceae bacterium | reverse complement strand
GTGACGCTGCAAACGCCCTCGATCGAAACGCACGAACTGCCGCTCAGCTTCAGCGGCCTGAATCGTATCCCGATCCTGCTCCTCGGTCCCCTGCTCCATCGCCATGGCGAAGCGGTCGTGCCGATGCTGGGCGGCGACGCCATCGGCCGGCGGCCGGTCGATTTTCATGTCAACGCCCTGCAACAGCTCGGTGCCGAGATCACCTTCGAACAGGGTCGCTACCACGCACGTGCCGACCGTTTGCAGGGCGCTGTGATTGACCTGCCCTATCCGAGCGTCGGCGCCACCGAGAACGCGCTCTTCGCCGCCGTGCTGGCCGGGGGAACGACGCTCATCCGCAATGCCGCCGTCGAGCCGGAAGTCATCGATCAGGTGATGCTCTTGCAGAAGATGGGCGCCATCATCTTCGTCGATACCGATCGCACGCTGGTGGTCGAGGGCGTCGAACGGTTGCACGGCACCGAACACACCGTCATCAACGATCGCAACGAAGCCGCCTCCTTCGCCATTGCCGGCATCATCACCGGCGGTGATGTGCTGGTCGAAGGCGCCGAGCAGGCGAATATGCTCACCTTCCTGAACAAGCTGCGCCAGGTCGGCGCCGGGTTCGAGTTCATGCCCGATGGCATCCGTTTCTATCATCCCGACCGGCCGCTCAGTCCGATCGCGCTGGAGACCGACGTGCATCCCGGTTTCATGACTGACTGGCAGCAGCCGTTCGTGATGCTCATGACCCAGGCGGACGGACTCTCAGTCGTGCACGAGACGGTCTATGAGCGCCGCTTCGGCTACACCGAGACGCTGGTAGAGATGGGCGCCGAGATCCAGCTCTTCCGCCAGTGCCTCGGCGAAAAGCCGTGCCGCTTCAAGAGTCGCGATTTCCCGCACAGCTGCATTATCAAGGGGCCGACGCCGCTGCACGCGGCCGATGTCACCATACCCGACCTGCGCGCCGGGTTCAGCTACCTGATTGCGGCCGCCGTCGCCGAAGGGGTGTCGCGCATCCACGGCGTGCAATACGTCGAACGCGGCTACTCGCAGATCCTCGAAAAGTTCCAGGGGCTTGGGGCGAATATCGAACTGCGCGAGGACGCCTAGGACGGCAAGATCTCCCCGGCAACGACAATGGCACCCGCTCTCCAACGAGTGCCATACGGCGGTCGTCAATAACTGATGGTGCGGATTAGCGACACAATCCCGCGGGGTCGGACGTGGCGCAGCGGTTTGCCAGGAAGATGTTTCCTTTGCCCATCTGATCCCAGAAGAGATCGACCGGTTCGTTGCCATGCGCGCGATTGGCGATGATGCGGTTGTTGTCTGCCGTATCGCCACCAAAATCGGCGGTTGAGAAGAGAACGATTCCGCCGCTCGCCAATGTGTCGCCTTGAGGAACGTTATCGTCGGTTGTATTGGCGATCACGACGTTGTCACTGCCACCGGCGATGAAAATACCGAGCCCGGAGAGCGGTGGACCCTCTTCTTCATCCGCACAGACCATGTCGTTGGCGTTCGCGGTATTACCCGTCAGCATCCAGTTCGTGGCGCCGCTGCCGCCACCCGTATTGAGTATCCAGATGCCGATGCAATTGCCATAGACATTGTTGCCAAAGACATGCCCGTTCGACGCATCGCGCAGGAAGATTCCCGAGCCGACGTTATCGTATGAGGTGTTGCCACTGACGAACGCCTCGGCTTCTGGTGAGTCGCCCACGTAGATGCCGGCCTCGTGATTGCCGTATGTCCAGTTTCCGGTATGGCGCTCATGACTCGAAACGAAGGCCGCGATGCCGTAGCCGGCGTTATTGGCTGCTTCAACCTGCCGGGTGGAGATATCTTTGGTCCCGAAGAAGACGATGCCATCGGCGGAGAAGTTGCGGACGGTGAATCCGGAGATGCTGACGTCCATCACGGTATGGTTGATCGTCGGCTCACCGCCGGTTGCGAAATTCGCATCGGTAATGCAGATACCGATGACGCCGCCGCCTGGTGGCGAGTTCGGATCGCCAACCCCGCAGAACGGATTGGGCGTCGCGGGCGGCTCAAGGATCGTTCTGCCGGCACCGGATCCGCGCAATGAGATGCCGTCTTTGGCGATGAGCAGATTCTCTTGATAGGTGCCGGGTTGCACCACGATGATCGTACCGGAAGGCGCCGCGTCGATGGCCGCCTGGATCGATTCGCCTGGCTGGACGACAACCGTCGCCGCGGCGGCCGGCAGAGCGAAAGTTGGGCTGAGAAGCGCGCAAATCAGACTGAACACCAGCAGCATGGAACCCCGAATACGTCTACTCTTCCGTCCCATTGTTCCCTCCATATCGTGATGCGTAGCGTCTGGCAACAGTCGGACGACGTGCGATCACTTTCGAGAGCAGTCGGACGAACGGGTCGTGTGCGTCACCTCCAATCACTGAATTGGCCCGTGGGTGATTCATGCTCAATTGCTGGTGAACGGTCGCGCTACGGAAGCCCGTCCGGCTTCCGGTCCCTTCACCCTAAGGAGGTGACAACACTATGTCAACTTAAATGGCAAGACTGTAGGGATGCCGCGGCGTCTGGTCATTCGCCAGCGATGAGCCTTGAAACGAAACACGGTAACGAGGGAGATGCGCCGCGGAGCTGTGTGCCCAGCGAGGAACCGGGCGACAGATTGATCCCGGCCGCCGGATGTGGCAGCCGGGATTAGTAGGTCCTGATCAGGGAATGGCGCGGATTACGCCTTGGTGTCGGTTTCGGTGCGGCTGGCCAGGATCGCGGCGATGATGACGACGATGAACATGAGGGGCAATGCCGCGAAGAGCGCATTATCACCGAGTGCCAGATAGAACTCGCCGACCGCCGTGATGCCGATGGCCACCACGATCACGACACAGACCGGTATGAGGAATGACTCCGCCCAGATTTTCTTCACGCCTGACACCCCTTCGTTCGATTCATCTTGACTGGCACGGTGCGACGTCGAGCGCACCGGCGCCGCGTCCGCCTCGATTATGGCTGACCGTGTGGCACACCGCAACTCCGACGTCCGGAGATTCGGCGCTAGGACGGCACCGGAATGAGCCAGGCGCCGGCCAGCGCACCGGCCACCCCGAGCAGGCTGATCAGCGCCACGGCCAGCGCGAGCCGCCGGGTCAGGCATGGATCGCGGCCGAGGCGCGCGATGACCGGCAGATCGACGAAGGCGCTGGCAAGCGACGCGAGCACCGCGCCGATTCCGGCGACTTGCGGGAGCAATGTGCCATGCGAGGCGAGCAGACCGGCCGAGGCGACCGAGCTGGCGCTCGACACGAGGCCGCCCACGATGCTGACGACATAGAACCCGCTCTGCCCCAGCCCGCGCTGTCCGAGATCCCCGGCGATTTCCAGCACGAGGAAGAGCACGCCAAACTTGAGCGCCGAGGAGATCGAGAACGGTGAGCGCAGCGCCAGATTCACCTCGCCGTCCGGCTGTTCGTCGCGATGCGTCCAGGCGAGGACGAAGCTCGCCCCGATCATCACCAGAAAGGCGGGGAGCGTCGCGACCGCCGCCGCCGGTGACAGCACCGCGAGCAGTACGCCGTTACGCAGCAGCATCGCCGCTCCGGCCAGCAGGACTCCCTGGTAGGTCGCCTTGCGGAGCCTTGCCGGTGCCTCACGATGCCGGTTCGCCAGTTCGGTCGCCACGACCGTGCTGTTGACCAGCCCGCCGAGAAACCCGGCAACCGCCAGACCGCGCGTGCCGTAGAGCTTGAGCAAGATGTAGTTGCCGAAGCCGATGGCCGCGATCAGGATGACCGTGATCCAGGCGGCACGGGGATTGAGCAGGTCGTATGGACCGATCGTGCCGGTCGGCAGCGCCGGATAGATGACCAGCGCCAGCACCGCCAGCAGGATCGCCGAGCGCAATTCTTCCTCAGTGAGATGCACGGTGAAGGTGTTTAATGCCTGCTTCCAGGCGAGCAGCCCGGCCGTGACGACCGCCAGTGCGGTCGGTGTGATCGTATGTCCCTGGCCGACCAGCACGCCGATGAAGCCGGTGAAGAGGAGCGCGATCGAGGTCGTCAGTTCGAGCCCCAGGCCAGCCGTTAGCGTCGCCACGGCCATCAACACGACGAGCACCCCGATCAGCCCGAGTGCCAGCAGCGCGAAGCTCTCGCCGAGCAGCATGCCGACCGTGCCGAGCAGGGTCGCGAAGGCGAAGGTGCGAATGCCCGCCTCTTTGCCGCGCCGTTCGCGTTCCAGGCCGATAAACAGGCCGAGCGCCAGTGCCAGCGCGAGGCGTTGGAGGATCGGTAAATAGGGCCAAACGGCGGTGTCGGCCATGCGATGAACCTCGAACCTTTCGGAAGGGGGTACGACCAACCGTTGCGGCGAGTCCTGCCCGCGGGCGTACCTCCAACCATCACGTCGTGCTTCGCTTGAGGGTACCACCGCCGGAGCGTCGGTGCAGGCGATTTAGCGCATTGCTCCCCACTTTGCCCGCGTTTGTCAGCGCAATTCCCCACGGAGACCATTATTCCGTTCCCAATATGGTGGCGGTGCCCCACGCCGCCTGTTCTGCCCGATCGTTCCGTATACTTTGAATCTGCCATCTGCTGTCAGGTTTCGCTGAGGAGATGT
>JAICWZ010000516.1 GCA_025966355.1 Thermomicrobiaceae bacterium | reverse complement strand
TCGGTCGGCTTGATATCGCCATTAGGCGACTGCGTGAAATGGAGGCGAGAGGCAACGGTCGGTCGCGCACGAAGCGTGTTGAGTCGAGCATCGTCGCGCCTCGTTTCGGAGACGAAGACGTCGCCCGCGAGGTTGTGACGGAAGATCCCGCGTTCGATCGCTTCGATCGGTACACCTCCGGTCGGCTTCGCCACCGGTGTTCGATTTTCGGGGTTGAGCGCCGCGTAGCGTTCGCGAAAGCTGCGCACCCGATGCGTTCCCTCCACGGCCCGACCGTTCAGGCTGTCTGTGCGCGTATTGTACGCCGTGCCCGGACGCATCGTTTGACACTCGAAAATCGGCCAACCTACAATGCGTTGAGTTGCAAGTACCGCGTTTGATTGCGTGATGATGATGTGAATGGTGAGAGGGACGGCAAGTTCATGGCCTATCAGGTGACGTTGATTCCGGGAGACGGTATCGGTCCAGAGGTTTCCGGCGCGGCCAGGCGCGTGCTGGAGGCGACCGGCGTCCAGTTCGAGTGGGATGTCCAGGAGGCGGGTGTCACCGCGCTGGAATCCAAGGGCGATGTGCTGCCGGATGACGTGGTCGAGTCGATTCGGAAAAACGGCATCGCATTGAAGGGGCCGTTGACGACACCGATCGGCGGCGGTTTTCGTAGCGTCAACGTCGCCCTGCGACACGCGCTGGAACTCTATGCGAACCTCCGCCCGGCCCGCACCTATGAAGGTGTCCAGAGCACATTCGATTCAATTGACCTCGTCGTCGTGCGGGAGAACATGGAAGATCTTTACGCCGGTGTCGAGTTCGAACAGGGCACCGATGGAGCGCACGAGGTAATCGACGCGATCAACCGAATTTCGGGCAAGAACGTGAGCCCAACGGCGGCGATCTCGATCAAGTCGATCACGCCCGAAAACTCGCGTCGCATCGTCGAATTCGCCTTCGATTACGCCAGTCGCAACGAACGGAAACTCGTCACGGCGGTGCACAAGGCGAACATCATGAAGTTCTCGGACGGCCTTTTCCTTAAGGTCGCCGAAGATGTTTCCAAGGAATATCCGTCGATCGAGTTCAACGACCGCATCGTCGACAACATGTGCATGCAGTTGATGCAGAAGCCGGATCTCTACGACTTGCTCGTTATGCCGAATCTGTACGGCGATATTCTGAGCGATCTGACCGCCGGCATGATCGGTGGACTGGGTGTGGCGCCGAGCGCCAACATCGGCGAGAACGCCGCCGTCTTCGAGGCGATTCACGGCAGCGCGCCGTCGCACGCCGGCCGGAACGAGGCGAACCCGACCGCGATGATCCTGAGCGGCGTCATGCTTCTGCGTCACCTGAACGAGCAGGACGCGGCCAAGGCGGTCGATAATGCGGTCGCGAGCGTCATCAAGGCCGGGGAGCATGTCACCTATGACCTGCGCGCCGATCGAAGTCGCGAAAAAGGCGCAGGCACGAGCGATATGGCGGATGCCATCATCGCCGAGTTGAATCGCTAGGTTGACGACCTGTCGGCGTGTGAACGGCTCGAAACCGTCATCCGAACGCCCGAAGGGTGCCGGTTGTTGACCCGTCATTTTCCTTGACAGGACAACGGTTGGCACCTATACTCTCGATCTTGGCTGGCACTACAATGGTGCCACGCCGACGTAGCTCAATCGGCAGAGCAGCTGTTTTGTAAACAGCAGGTTGTGGGTTCGATTCCCTCCGTCGGCTCTTGCGGGGAGGTTCCCGAGCGGCCAAAGGGGCCTGGCTGTAAACCAGGTGCGCAATGCTTCGGGGGTTCGAATCCCTCCCTCCCCACCTGGCCCGTCCTTGTGATGGGTCTTTTCGCGTGCTGCGAGCACGATGGTCCGCCCGAACGCCGGGCGTTACGTGTGGGCCAATCATTTGCGAACTTGACTGGCACGTTTGGGCTGGATTCAGAGTTGAACGACGGCTCTGATCTAATTTGAAGGGTAAAGCAACGTGGGAAAGCAGCGGTTTGAGCGGACGAAGCCGCACGTCAACATCGGGACGATCGGGCATGTGGACCATGGCAAGACGACCTTGACGGCGGCCATCACCAAGACGCTCTCGCTCAACGGCGAAGCCAAGTTCCGGTCGTTT
>JAICWZ010000328.1 GCA_025966355.1 Thermomicrobiaceae bacterium | reverse complement strand
TCACGTAGAGATCCGAAGGATCGAGATCATAGTTATGTTCGGCGTTCGCCGCAGCCGACTTCAGCAGCTTCAACACATCGACGGCCGACTTCTGCGGGAGAAACCGGAGAATCGCCATGGCCTCGTCGATCGGCTTGCCCCGCACCACATCGACGACCAGGCGCGCCTTTCGCGCCGAAACGTTTACGCCCTTTACTTTCGCTGTCACTTCCATCTCAGACGTCTCCCTGGAACCCGAGCGTCACGTGCCTCATCGGCGCCGTGAGGAGCGCTCGGCGTCCCTCCCATGCCCGCGATAGGTGCGAGTCGGGGCGAACTCGCCGAGCTTATGCCCAACCATCTGCTCCGTCATGAAGATCGGCACATGGCGCCGGCCATCATGGATGGCGACGGTATGCCCGATCATGTCGGGATAGATCGTTGAGGCACGCGCCCAGGTCCGGATCACCCGGCGTTCGCCGGATGCGTTGAGCGCGGCGATCTTCTCGCGCAAGTTTGCATCGATATAGGGGCCTTTTTTCGATGATCTTCCCAAGATGCTCCTCCACCCGATCCGGTGCGTCTAGCGTCGCTTCCCACGTCGGCGAACAATAAATTTGTCGGTCTTCTTGTTATTGCGGGTCCGATACCCCTGGGCCGGCTTGCCCCACGGCGTTTTCGGTTGACCGCCGATCGGCGCGCGTCCCTCGCCACCTCCGTGCGGATGGTCGCGCGGGTTCATCACCGAGCCACGCACCGTTGGCCGCTTGCCCATATGCCGCGAACGTCCAGCCTTACCGATGCGCACGTTCTCATGGTCGGTATTGCCGACCTGGCCGAGCGTCGCCAGGCATTCCAGTCGCACCAGCCGAACCTCGCCCGAGGGCATGCGGATCTGTGCGTAATCGTCTTGCTTCGCCATCAACTGCGCCGAGACACCGGCCGAGCGAACCATTTGGCCACCACGACCCGGATAGATCTCGATGTTGTGGATCTGCGTGCCCAGCGGGATATCCGACAGCGGCAACGCGTTCCCGACGCGAATCGGCGAACCGGCGCCGGACTGCACCTCGTCGCCGACCTTGAGGCCGAGCGGCGCGAGCATATAGCGCTTTTCGCCATCTTTATAGAAGAGTAGCGCGATGTTTGCCGAGCGGTTCGGATCGTATTCAATGGCCGCGACCCGCGCCACGATACCGAACTTGTCGCGCTTGAAATCGACCTTACGGTAGAAGCGCTTGGCGCCGCCGCCCTGATGCCGTACGGTGAGACGGCCCTGGTTATTGCGGCCCGCCTTGCGCCGTAGCGGCTCGATGAGCGACTTCTCCGGCTTCGATTTCGTCACCTCGTCGAACGTCGAAACAGACATGTTTCGCCGCCCGGGAGAGGTTGGTTTGTACTTACGAACTGCCACCGTTGGTTCCTCTCTTACCCCGTCGCGATTCGGCCTACATCTGGCCGAAGATGTCGATCGAATGCCCTTCGGCGAGCGTCACGATCGCTTTCTTCCATGACGGGGTTCGACCAACGCTTTGTCGCCGGCTCTGCTTCGACGACCGCCTGCGCTCTTTCCCCCGCACATTCATGACATTCACGGCGAGAACCTCAACGTTGAATGCGCGTTCCACCGCGTCCTTGATCTGAATCTTATTGGCGTCCCTGGCAACCACGAAGGTGTATTGTCCGAGCTCCATGAGCATCGTGTTTTTTTCGGTGATCACCGGTCGACGCAGTACGTCCTGAAAGTCCATCGTCATTCCTCTTACTGCGCCCAGAGCTGGTGGATAACGTCCACCGCTTCCCGGGTGACCAACAATCGCTCATGCGTCAGCACGTCACGCATGTTGACGTAGCCGGCAGAAAGCACCTTCACCTTGACCAGGTTCGACGCACCACGCCGGATCGAATCATAGTCGCCCGCGACCAGAATCAGCGTCGAACGCGCCTCGCCATTCGGCAATTTCGCGAGCACCTGTCGCATCTCGCGCGTGCGCGGCTCAACACCGTTCAGGCCATCGACAACGATCAACTGCTCGTCGCGCTGTTTCACCGAAAGGACCGAACGAATCGCCAAACGACGCATCTTTTTCGGCATCGCCTGCGTGTACTTCCGCGGATGCGGGCCCCAGACGACACCTCCGCCCTTCCATTGTGGAGAGCGAATGCTCCCCTGGCGGGCGCGGCCGGTGCCCTTCTGACGCCACGGCTTGCGGCCACCGCCGCGGACTTCGCCGCGCGTCTTTGTATCGTGTGTGCCCTGACGGGCATTGGCCATCTGGCGCACGAAGGCCTGATGCATCACCGGTACGTTCGGCTCAATGCCGAATACGGAGTCCGCGAGTTCGATCTCGCCGGCCGACGCTCCGTTGACGTCAAACATCGTTTGCTGCACGGGTTACTCTCTCTTCCTACGATGCGCTTGCCGCGGCACGCTCGCGATGCTTCACGGCGCGACGCACAAGAATAAGTTCCCCGCTCGCACCAGGAACCGAGCCCCGCACGAGAACGACGTTCCGGCTCTGATCGACACGTACGACGGTCAGGTTCTGCACCGTCTTACGCTCGTTACCCATGCGTCCGGCCATCTTGAGGCCCTTCATCACACGACTTGGTGTGGCGCTGGCTCCGATCGAACCAGGGGCACGATGGCGGTCGGACTGACCGTGTGTCTTTGGGCCACCGGCGAAATTGTGTCGCTTGACGACGCCGGCGAACCCTTTGCCTTTGCTTTTCCCGGTCACATCGACGAACTCGCCATCGGCAAAGATCGTGCAATCGAGCACCTGGCCGACGCTGTATTCCGAGACGTCATCCACTTTCATCTCACACAAAAAGCGCGAGTTCGTGCCCGACGCACGCGTATGCCCGCGTTGCGGGCTGTTGGGACGCTTGCGATTACCGAATCCGAGCTGGACCGCTTCGTAGCCGTCACGCTCCATCGTTTTCACCTGCGTCACCACGCATGGACCGACCTCGAGGACGGTCACCGGGACAACCTGTCCCGTCTCATCAAAGATCTGGGTCATCCCCAGCTTCTTACCCAGAAGGCCCTCAATCATTGGCTCTCCCCACATAAGGACGCGACAGAAGACGAGGGTGTGTCCACCGCCGCATGCAGAGCATGATCGTTTCGATCAGCTACAACTTGATTTCGATATCGACACCGGCCGGCAAATTCAGGCGCATCAGCGCTCGAATCGTTCCCTGGCTCGGCTCGAGCACGTCGATCAATCGCTTGTGCGTCCGAATCTCGAACTGTTCTTGCGAATCCTTGTCGATGAATGGCGACCGGATCACGCTGAACTTCTCGATTCGCGTCGGCAGCGGCACGGGGCCGGATACTTTGGCCCCCGTGCTCTCCGCC
>JAICWZ010000133.1 GCA_025966355.1 Thermomicrobiaceae bacterium | reverse complement strand
GGAACTCGCTCTCCTACAACGATCGTTCGATGAACTGCGTGCCGGTCGCGGGCAGGTCGTGCTCTTCGCCGGTGAACCGGGAATCGGCAAGACGCGGCTTGCCGAAACGCTGGCGCACGTCGCGGAGTTACATGGCACCACTGTGCTCTGGGCGCACTGCCATGAGGTCGAACGCGCTCCCGCATTTTGGCCCTGGCTCCAGATCGTGCGGAGCAGCCTGAAATCGAGCCCGACCGAGCACTTAACCACCGATCTCGGCGTGGGGGCCGGTCCGATCGCACAGGTCGTCCCAGATATTCGTGCGCTCCTGCCGGAGACGCCGGTACCGCCGGAGCTGGACCCGGATCAAGCCCGCTTCCGCTTCTTCGAAAGCGTGACGACGTACCTCGGGCGCCTCTCCGAACGACGTCCGCTCGTCCTGATCATCGATGATCTGCACTGGGCCGATCGCTCATCGCTAATGCTCCTGGAGTTTCTCGGAGACGAGATCGCCGCGCAGCGCATCATGCTCGTCGGCACGTATCGAGACGCTGAGGCCGCTGGGAATGACGCGCTCGTTCGTGCGATCGAGCGCTTGAACCGCTCGCGCGCGACGCATCGCGTCACGCTCATCGGCCTGGAGCCACAGGACGCCGCGGAGTACGGCGCGTTCATTGCCGGTCGGCCCTTGCCGGAAACGCTCGTCACGACGATTTACCAGCGAACCGACGGCAATCCCTTCTTTCTGCGCGAGGTTGTGCAACTCCTGGCGGAGGAAGGACGAGTGAGCGAGCAGGGCGAGCCGAGCGGGTGGGGAACGACCGTCCCGCTCGGGGTCCGTGAAGCGGTCTCGCTACGCCTGAGCCATCTGTCCGAGGACGCCCAGCGAGCACTGGTCGTCGCCGCGGTCATCGGAAGCGAGTTCATGCTCGAGTTACTCGCCATGGTGAGCGATACGCCGGTCGATGACCTGATCGACCGGCTCGAAGAAGCCGTCGCGCTCGGTGTCATCCTCGAAGACAGCGATCACACGGATCGCTTCCGCTTCGCCCATATCCTGGTGCGGCAGGCGCTCTACGAGAGTCTGATCTCCGCCCGTCGCGCACGCATCCACGCGCGCATCGGGGACGCGCTCGAGCACATCGTCGCGACCAGCGCCGATCCGCCCTATGCCGAACTCGCCCACCATTTCTTCCTGGCTGCCGCCACGGGCGAAGCGGAGCGGGCGTTGCAATACCTCACCGCCGCGGGCGCGCAATCGATGGCACGACTCGCCTATGCCGAGGCCGTCGACCAGTTCGGGCACGCGCTGGAGGTCCTTGACCGTTTCCTGCCGGAACGCCAGGAGACGCAATTCGACGTCTTGCTCCTGCTGGGGCGAGCCGAGGCGGTCGCCGGTGAGCCGCTTGCCGCACAGGCGCACTGCCTGCGCGCGGTCGACGTCGCGCGCGCAATGGGAGATGCCGAGCGGCTCGGGCTGGCCGCACTGCAGATGATTGACGACGGTTCGAATTTCAACGAATGGCGCGCCAGCGATGTTAACGCGCTACTGGAAGAAGCGCTCGCCGCGCTCCCACCGGGCGACAGTCCGTTGCGCGCCCGGTTGATGAGCCTTCTCGCCCTCTCGCTGGCGTACGACAAGGCCCGGCCCGCTTCGCTCGCCATGCAAGCCCGCTACGAGCAGCTCGCACGCGATGGGCTCGCGATGGCGAGGCTCATCGGAAGACCGGAAATCATCATCGAAGCTCTGCGCTCAGTACACGACGTGCTCTGGACCGACAATGACGTCGATGAACGGTTTGATATCGTCCGCGAACAACTTGCGCTGGCAGCCGAAACTGGTGACCCGCAGTTGGAACTCTCGGTGCGCGCACAGATCATCGGGAACCTGTTGATCAAAGGGCTGATCGACGAGGCTGACCGGGAGTTGGATGCGTATGAAGCGCTCGCGACGCGCTACCATCTCGCGTTCAATCTTTGGTCAGTTACCGCCAAACGGGCGATGCGGGCGTTTACGCAAGGGAACCTCGCTGAATCCGAGCGGCTGATGGACCACGCGCGCGCCATCGGCCTGCGTTGCAATCCGGAAGTCTCACGCATCACGTTGCTCATTCAACTGTTCGCCCTGCGACGCGAGCAAGATCGGCATCCGGAGCTTGAAGCGATCCTTTCTCGTGAAGCACTCAGCCACCCCACCGAATCCTTCTGGCAATGCCTCCTCGCAGTACTCATGACGGAAGGCGAACGGTACGACGAGGCATCCGACATCATCGGCCATTTGCTAGACAGTGGTGCGAATGCGATTCCTCACGACGGTTACTGGCTGGCATCGCAGGCATTGATCGCCGACGCCAGCACGGCTATTGGTGATACGCGTTACGCGGCCGCCCTGCTTGCCAGCATGAAACCCTATTCCCGCCTGTTTATCAGCCCGGGAAATAGGGTGATCTTCTTCGGACCAGTGTCACACTATCTCGGACGACTATCGGCCACGCTCGAGCGCTGGGCTGATGCGGCGACGTATTACGACGAGGCACTGGCGGCTGAGAAGAATGCACGCATCCCCGTCTTTGAGGGCTATACCGAATATGCCTACGGCGACATGCTCGTCCGGCGCGGCAGTCGCGAAGCCGCCATACCCCGGATCGACCGGGCACATGAAATCTCCGCACAATTCGCGCTGAAGCGTCTCGGGCGCCAGACCGGGAAACTCCGGGCACAACTCGACGCCTGTCATTCGCCATGACCAACGCCGGTCAATTCCTTTGGCCTCTCGTCACTCGTCGAAAGAAGGAACCGTGGCAAAAACCATCGAAGAGATCATTCGCGATGCGCAGGTTGGGGGCAATGACGCCGCGGACGCCAAACGCTTTTCAGGATACCTGGGAACGAGCGATATCCCGACACGAACCCGTCTCTATCTGGACGAACAGCTTGATGAGTACCTCGAGTTCTCAACTGCCGAACTTATCGCGACGATCGATCTTGGCGGGAAAAACTCACCATTCGTTCTCCTCTTGACCCAACCGAACGCGATCGTCCAACTCACGTCGCGCGTGTCCAAACAGGTTGAAGCCGGCTTCCTGGCCGGTGCGATTTCACGGCACAATCTCCGAGCGGACCGACCGTTCTGGCCTCAAGGCCCGGGATTGCCAGACGTAAAAATGGCTGGTGGATCGATAAGAGATTGCGATCCGCCTCCGACGGCTCAGGCGGCGAGTGATTCACACTCCTGAAACCAGGGCCGAGCGTGCGACGCCATCGAATGCTTACGACGATCGACTGACGGAGCGGACGCTGATCGCCTACCTCGATGAGAAGGGGCTCATTCGTCCGCAGGCGATCGTCGACGGTTGGGTGCGGGTTGAGCAGATTTCCCGGCGCAACCTGAGCTTTCGGGTTACCACGGCCCTCGGCCCGCACTACTTCATCAAGCAAGGGCTCGGCGTCGAACGGGCAACGACGGTGGCCCGAGAAGCGGCCTTTCTGCACGCCATCGACGCCGCGCCCGACGCTAAACGGTTGCGGCGCATGCTGCCTCGGGTACGAGATTTGGATGAGGAACGGCATATCCTCATCTTCGATCTCGTGCCTGGCGCGCGCAGCCTGGACGAGCATCATCATCGAACCGGGCGCTGGTCCAGCGCGCTCGCGCACCACGCGGCGCTCGCGCTTCGCCGGCTGCATCGCTGGCAACCCGCCTCGACCGGCAGCGGCATCGAAGCCGAGAGCAGGCCGCCCTGGGTTCTCTCAATCCACCGCCCGGAGCAGGCCTTCCTCAATCGTATGAGCGGCGGAAGCCTGGACGTCATCAAGATCGCCCAGGCGGCTCGTCCACTCGTCGCTGAGCTTGACGCGCTACGGATTGGCTGGCAGCCGGAGTCGATCATTCACGGTGATGCCAAATGGGACAACTTCGTCGTCCATCCAATCGGAAAGGCCCATGCCCCGAGGCTCACGCTGGTCGACTGGGAGATGGTCCAGCTTGGCGATCCGCTCTGGGACGTGGGCTCTTACCTCAGCCAGTATCTCGATACATGGATCGCATCGATTCCGGCGTCGGAGAACTCACCGCTCTCCCAGGCGCGAGCGGCGAGTGTGCCGCTGCAACGGCTGCAGCCCGCTTTACAACGGTTCTGGAAGAGCTACGCCGGTGGCAACGGGGGTGAAACAGCCGATGGCGGGGCCGCGCTCCGATTGATGGTGCGCTACGCCGCCGCCCGGCTTGTGCAGACGGCCATCGAAGCCGAGTCCCCGAGACCAGTGGCGAGCAATACGAGCGTCCTTCGACTTCAGGTCGCCGAGAACATGATGCAGCGACCAAGCGAGGCGGCAACCTCGTTGCTCGGACTATCGCGGTAGGGTCTATGCGGCGATGAGCATCTATCGAGCCCAAATCGAAACCTTGATCGCGGCGCTGCGCGTCGTGCCGCCGGACCGGTATCGCTGGTTCGGCGAGAGGTCACGCAAACTGCCGCAAGCCGTGGCGATGCGTATTGATGACGAGACACGACGGCGCATTCTTATCACCCAGGTCCAGTCGCGGCTCTACCGGCAGTTCTATCTCCCCGGAACAGCCATTCCCGTCGCCCAGTCTTCGGGGAGTGTAGCAGTGCCGGACGAGAGCCAGTTCGCCCGCGCCCTCGTTGACGCGAACCAGGGCACGGGATACTGGCAGAGCGGCTGGGCCGTCATCGAACAGTCCCAAGACGGCGTCTGGGCGCGGCGCGATGGCCTATCCGCCTGGTTTGGGCCGGACACATACCGGAATGAGGCCAGCTTGCCACTCGCGCCGCACGGCTCCGTTGCGGTGCGGGTGCCGAAGGATCTCCCGGCCCAGTCACCCGGCTTTTATCTCGCCCAGAGCGACGCACCGCTGTACCTATCAGCAGACGACGTGCTGGTCCGGCTTTACTGGCACCTGTGCGCGGCCGGTGCGCCTTCGTTCATGGCGTCGGTCACCTCGCGGCTTAACGCCGAGGGCGTGCCGTTCAACGTCAAAGTGCTCAACGACCCCGGCGCCTACCATCGGAACGACGCAGGCGTGCTCTATCTCACCAGGCAGGATCTCCGTCGTGCCGCTCATCTCCTGATGCGTGTCTACGAGGAGGTGTGCCACACACTCCAGCCAGGCGTGCCGGCCTTGACCAAACCGCTCGCCGGCGGTCTCGGCCTCGCCGAAGACCCGCGCAATGGCGAGAGCTTCGGCATGCACCGGTGCCGCTTGCTGGCCGAGGCCGTGGTGGAAGCGACGGAGCAGCAAATCACCGATCCAAATAACCTGCTCGACGCGATCGAGAACCACTTACGACGTGCGGGCATCGACCCGTCTCGACCCTACCTCAACCCGAACTCGATCGACGACTATGACGACCTGCTCGGCCGTATACCCTCAACGTTCGCCGTCACTCGTCTCGAGCGACCACCGAACGACGACGTCGCGCAACCGGAGAAATACCTGAAGCTGGCTGAGGAGATTGGGACTCGACTCGTCCAGAATGCCATCTGGTATGACGACCGCTGCACCTGGCTCGGGAACGTCGAAGCGCGATCCGCCGGGCGCAGCGTCGGCCATGTCGAGGCGTTCGGGGCGATCGGCCCCGACCTCTATGCCGGAACGTCGGGGATCGCGCTCTTCCTCGCCCAACTCTTCGCCGAGACGGGCATCGAGGCGTACCGAATCACCGCACAGGGTGCGATAAAGCAGGCGATACGAACGAGCGATCGGCTAAACGAACCGGGAAGCCTTGGATTCTATACGGGCATGCCGGGCATTGCGGTGACGGCGGCAAACGTCGGTGCGCTCCTCGGTGATCATGAACTGGCTGCGTTGATACCGACCCAGCTCGCCGGCAGCCTGTCGACG
>JAICWZ010000543.1 GCA_025966355.1 Thermomicrobiaceae bacterium | reverse complement strand
GTGTTCGGTCCCCAAACGTGGCCCAATGCCGCCACATACACGAGATCAGGGTTGCTCGGGTGGATGCGAACTTTGGCGATGGCGCGGGTATCTTGCAGCCCGACGTTCGCCCACGTCTGACCGCCGTCGGTCGACTTGTAGACGCCATCGCCGTGCGAGACGTTGCCCCGAATGGCCGTCTCCCCCATGCCGGCATAGAGCACATTGGGATCGGAGGTCGAGATGGCCAGCGCGCCGACGGCCGCCGTCGTGAAGAAGCCGTCCGAGATATTCTCCCAGTAGGTGCCACCGTCAGTCGTCTTCCAGACGCCACCGGCGCAGGCGCCAAAATAGAAGGTGGCCGGCTCGGTTGGATGTCCGGCCACGGCGACCACCCGGCCACCCCGATGCGGCCCGACGAGCCGCCATTCCATCGCACTCGTTGTTTCATTCAAGGTCATCGTCTTCGGTGCTCCCTTCCCGGCATTTCTCCGCAAAGCGCCGTAAAGCGCGACGATGCTCGACGCGCCAATCAATCATGCGCGCCGCCAACTCCGATTCTCGCACCGGCTTCCGCGACGTCAAGCCGGGCCGGCGGCCTCGAATGGGAACGGCGAACCCCTTCGGGCCGCTACCGGCGTGATATTCGTGCCTTCGTGACAACGCGTCGCTCGAACACGCCGGGGTTGGTGGTCACTGGTAATTTCCAAATCCTGTGTCATAATCCCCAAGCAACACGCCCAACATCCATGCGTTCTCAACGGATGTTGGAACTGGTGTGTCTTTCGATCTGGTGGATTGCACGAGTGATTGCGCGACAATCACCTGGCAAATGGGGGAGATGATCGGTCATGCCTGACAAACGGGAACATACGCCCGTCCAACATCTGCTGTCCGACGCCTTGAGTGGGAGCGTCGATCGCCGGACACTGCTGCGGCGGGCGGCCGCGCTCGGGATCTCGGCGCCGGTTTTCGCCGCGTTGCTCGCGGCCTGTGGCGGGGATTCGGATACCCCGGCCGCGACGACGACCGGGAGCGGTGGCAGTTCGAGTAGTACGACGACGTCATCGAGTTCATCGAGCGGCGGCGCCACGCCTGCCTCAACCGGCGCGGCGAGCGGCGCGACCGGCACCGACGTGCCCGAGAAACTCGTCATCATGCAGGGCGTCGATGCCAACACCCTCGATCCGCTGCTGCGCAACTCCACGCCGGAGTTCAACATCAACCTGCACGTCTTCGATATGTTCCTCAAGCGCGATCCCAAGACGCTCGAGATCAAGCCGGGAATCGTTGAGAAGTGGCAGAACATCGACGACCATACCTGGGAGTTCACCCTGGTCAAGGGCGCCAAATTCCACAACGGCGATCCGGTCGATTCAGATGCCGCCATTTTCAGCTTCGACCGTGCCAAGCAGAAGACCGTCGGTGGCAAGCCGATCGTCAACAACATCGACACGCAAATCCACTACGACTCCGGCGAGAAGATTGACGACGTCACTTTCCGCATCAAGACAACCGAGCCGGCCGCGATCTTCCCGGACCTGCTCACCACCTTTGAGATCGTTCCACCCAGTATCTATAAAGACGACAGCCCCGACACGATCGCCAAGAACGGCAAGAAGCCGATCGGATCGGGCGCCTACACCTTTACCGAGTGGGTGAAGGACGATCACATCACCCTCGACGCCAATCCCAACTACTGGGGAGGCGCGCCGAAGATCAAGCAGGTGATCTTCCGCCCGGTGCCCGAGCTGTCGGCCCGCACCGTCGCGCTGCAGAACGGCGAAGCGAATATCATCGTCAACGTCACGCCTGATCTCGTGGATCAGATCGACAAGAGCGACAAGGGTCGCGTCTCCAAGGTGACCGGCGGCCGCATCATCTTCGTCGGCATTCGCTGCGACAAGCCACCGTTCACCGACAAGCGTGTCCGCCAGGCGCTCAACTACTCGGTTGACTTCGACTCGATCAGCAAAGCGCTGCTGGCCGGCAACGGCGAGCGGG
>JAICWZ010000460.1 GCA_025966355.1 Thermomicrobiaceae bacterium | reverse complement strand
TGGCCCGATGGCTCTCGCTCCGCATGAGACCGCGTTCGGCAACATCGATCGTCGGAGCGTAGGCGATATTTTCACCGAACACCAGATAGTCGATGCCCGCTGCCTTGGCTCGATCGGCCGGCGAGCCGCTCAATGGCGAATTGTGTGCGAAATAGCCGAGGCGCAGCATCTCTTCACTATGCGCCACGGCAAGCTGTCGCAACTCGGGGTCGTCCTTGAGCGGAGCGAGTCCGTGTTCCTGACGTGACTGGTTCAACTGCGTCAGCATCGTCTGTTTGTCAGCTTCACTCTCGTGATACCCGCTCGTTTCACGGAACGGAAGGGTGGTCCCCTGCTCGGCATCCGGTTCGGTAACAAGCATGATCCCGGCCAGGTTGATACCGGCGTGGCCGTCGCTTTTTGCGATCGCTTCATCGGCACCGGTCAAGAGCTTCGCTGCGACCTTCGACTGGCCGACGGGCTGGTCGAAGCTGCTGCCGAGCGGCGTCAATACAAGGACCAGCGCAATTGCCGCGGCCAGCACCATGCCCTTGATCGCCCCTGGAATCACCCCAAGAAAACCATCGATCTCTTTGCTGATCGGTATTTTACGAATGCTCCAGATGAATGGCGTTAGCGGTCCCAGAATCAGGATCGAGAACGCAATCTGAACGATGACGAGCACGATCACGAAACCGATGATATTCGCCACCACGTCGCTCATGGATATATGCGACGAGATCAGATCGGCGACACGGTGATAGCTATAGGATGCGACGAGCAGCGAGACGACAACCGCGGCCAGGTCAAGCGCGCCGCGGATCAGCCCTCGCTGGAGGCCTGCAAGCGCCGATACCAGGATGATCAGCACCAGCACGACATCCACCCAGTTGAGACCGTGCATTGCTCCCACCTGACCGTGCAACGAGCGCGAAGGTCATGCGCCGTACGATATGCTCTAGCATTGTACTCACTGAACGGTCAGTCGTCGGGCTCTACGAATCCCGGCAAATGCCCGAAGGATGATAATTGATTCAGCAGAGGCGAAGCGATTTCACATGCGTGAGGAACGCGGTTCTGAGGTTGTCAGCGGATGAGACACGTGATGACTACGCTCCGGTAGTGGCTCGCTTCCGCTCGATGCGGCGCAAAATGCGACCCTCGGTGCGTGGCGAACGTGAGGACGTCGTGTCATCGCTCACCTGAAGCGAATCATCATTCAGTTGGGCCGGTGCAATCGTATAAACACCCCCCAGCGGCACCACGCGAACTCGAACTCTTCCAGAAACCGTTTGCATCTCGTTGACCTCCAGACTCCCTTACCCATCCTCACTCTACCCCACGGATCGGTCGGTGTCTGGTGCCGAAAGTAACCTGCTCGCGGGCGTGAAGTACCAGGCGATTAATACGCTACTCCCATAGACAACGTAGCGCCGGGGCTCGGAGAACGCCCGGCGCCACGAAAAAAGCGGAGTGCTAATCGAGCGTCCTCTGGACCTTTTGAATCGCATCCATCAGCTGCTCGATGTCCGATTCGGTATTGTAGAAACCGACCGAAACGCGAGCGGCATCCGGATTGTTGATGTACTTATTGACGAACCGAATCGTGACATTCGATTCCTCAGCCACGCGCTTCGACAGATCCGGCGCGTCGATCCCCTTTACGTTGAAGGCGATCAATCCGGCCAGCGACTCACGCGGCGTCACCATCGTGATTCCGTCGAGTTCGGCGAGTTGGTCGTAGGTTTGCTGGCCGAGATCGGCGATCCGCTTGGTCGCCCACTCGACGCCGACATCTTCGAGAATCCACCGCGTTGCCGCTGCCTGACCAGCCAGCAACGCGGTATTGCGCCCGGCGGTATCGAAGCGCTGCGCGCCCAGCGGCGGCGCGTACGAACCACCGTAATAGTCGAGCGAGCCCATAATCATGCCGCCCGATCCCAAAACCGGCTCAAGATCGCCCGTGCTCGCCGCGCGGACGTAGAACATGCCGGTGCCGTCTGGACCGCACATCCACTTCTGGCCGGAACCGGCGTAGAAGTCGACGCCGAGGTCGTGCATGTTGAGATGGAGCGCACCATACGACTGCGCCGCGTCGACCGCGACCAGCACGTCGTGGCTATGCGCCATCTCGACAATCTCTTTGACCGGAAGTTTCGCGCCGGTGGTGTACGAGACATGAGAGATGACGATCATGCGCGTGCGCGGCGTCACGAGCTGCTCGAACGCGGCAACGACCGTGGCCGGATCGCCCCCACCCAGGCCAATATCGGCCACCCGAACCCGGATACCATGGCGCCGCTTTGCCAGGAAGGACGGCAGCAGACCGCCAGGATGCTCAATGTTTGAAAGAATCAACTCATCGCCACGCTGCCAGCGATAGCCGCTGATCGCCGCGTACATGCCGTCGGTCGTGCTACTGGTGATCGCGATTTCGCCCTTGTCGGCACCGATGACCTGACTCACGATGTCGCGCACTTCATCGCGCAAC
>JAICWZ010000353.1 GCA_025966355.1 Thermomicrobiaceae bacterium | reverse complement strand
TGGTTGAACGGATCTTTCGGTCGCTGCGCGAAGCCTGCGCCGCGCTCGGCGTGCTCCTCGTCGGCGGACATACCGAGATTACGACCGGCCTCGAGCGCACGATCATCGCGGGCACGATGATCGGCGACGCGCGCGAGGACGATCTGGTCGATCCGCGCCGTGCCCGAGCCGGTGACGCCGTCATCCTGGCGCGCGGTATCGCCATCGAAGGAACGTCCCTCATTTCGCGTGAGATGGCGAACGAGCTAAAACCGCTACTCGGCACTGAGCTTGTCGAACGGAGCAAACGCTTCTTGCATGATCCGGGCATCAGCGTCGTTCCAGCTGCCCGCCTGCTGCATGGCGCGCTCGGACGCGAACTCCACGGGATGCACGATCCGACCGAGGGCGGTCTCGCGACCGGCCTGCGCGAGATCGCGATCGCCGCCGGGACCGGCATTCTCGTCGAACGCGATCAGATCCCGGTCTATCCGGAAACCACGGCAATCTGCGACGTACTCGGCCTTGATCCATTTGGGCTCATCGCCTCCGGCGCACTGCTGGCGACCGTCAGTCAGGAATCAGCCGATCTCGCCGTCTCGCTACTCACCGACGCTGGCATCCTGGCCGCCAGAATCGGCACGCTCCTGCCCGATTCAACGGAGGTCGTGATGCGTGAGGGAGGGCGAGAAGCCGCCCTCCCCGAATTCGCCGTCGATGAGATCGCCCGCTTGTTCGCCGAACGCGCCTAGCGCTTCGGCATCTGCTGCAGCGCGGTGTAGGCCGGGCGCGGTGACCAGTCAGCGTTGAGCACCGCCCAGGGGTACTTCTCATCATCGGGTTGGACGACCGCCGAGTAGTTCAGATTCCAGACAAACATGCCGGTCGTCCATGGCCAGTTCTTCGCGGCGTAGTCGAACGCCCCGACGAGATAATCCGTCTGTTGCTGGGGTGAGTTGTCGGCGCCGTACTCATAGCCCTTTGCCTGGTTCTTGGTCGTCCAGCCGAATTCGGTGATCCAGACACGCCGGTTGTCGTGATGATCGACCATTACCTGATGAAGCTGCTCGGCCCGGCGGAAGTAAAAGCTCGGATCGTTCGACCAGTCGCCGGTGCCCGGATCATCCGGGTACATCTTGTCCGGAGGGTTGTTCGTGGCGCTGACATGCATCCCAAGCACGTCGAAGAACTTGGTGTAGTAGCCGTCCTTCAGCTGATAGAACTGCTTCAGGTATTCGAGATCGTTGATGGCGATGGTCGGATCGTTGACGCCGGTCGGCGTCAGGCCGCCGAAAACCACGAGCGCGTTCGGATCGCCCTGCTTCACGCCGTTATAGCCCGCCTCGAGCAGGCTGCCGTAGTCCTGCACCCGAACCTGGCCGCCCATTTCCGAGGCAAGGTTCTCCTCGTTCCAAATCTCCCACGCTTCGATCTTCCCCTTATAGCGATCGGACAGGAAGTGCATCAGATCCTGGAAGTCCCCGTAGTTCGCCAGCAGTTGGTTCCCGCTCGGATCGAGCGCCCAGTCCGGCGGTTTGACCACCGACGCCAGAACCATCACGTTCGCGGCCTGGTACTGCTCGACCATCCGGTCGATCGGCAGCGGATCCCACTGCCCTTTGGCCCGTTCGAACTGGTTCCACGGAATCTGCACCCGCACCCAGTTGAACCCGGCATCCTTGACGGCGTTGATCGTTTTCGTGTTGAAATCGGCGCCCTGGTCGTCACCCCGGAAGTAGACATTGAAGCCGTAGGCGAACGAACCAGACGGCTGATTGCCGCTCGCGGCAGCGGAAGGAGACGCTTCCGTCGCGGGTGTACCGCCGGCGATCGCGGGCGTACCGCTGGCGATCGCGGTCGATTCGGCAGACGGCGAGGCTGCCGGTGACGCGCTGGCGACAGCGGTCGCCTCGCTGGTCGTCACCGCGCTGGTCGAAGACGACGTTGTCGCGGTCTTTTCGCTTCCTCCGCCACCGCAGGCGGCAAGCAACCCAAGCATGAGCATCGCGGCGAGCATCGTCGAAAGTCGTCGCATCAGATTCGTGAAACCTTCCCATAAGCGTTCCAGTTTGGAACGATCTGCGTCTGTCCGTACGGTTGGCGCACGGCGCCCCCCAATAGGACGAATCAATCGTCGCTCGGTCCCGCCGGGTACCGCGTGTCGACTGCGGTTATTCCGGCTCCCTTGTACGGTGTAGTATCCTCCTAGACGTCGTACTACGGGGTTTCAGCGCGAGGAGCAGACGCTTCGGTGGCCTTCGAACATCATAATTATGACCTCTTGACCGTGCTCGCCTCCGAGGCGGTCGGTGTTCCCGGACAGCGCCGCTTTCGCTTGATCGGCGGCATCGGTACCGACGTCATCTCGCTCTGGATGGAAAAGGAACAGCTTGCCGCGCTCGGCGAAGCGATCGCCCAGCTTCTCGAACAGCTGACCGAATCGCGCCTCGTCTCGGCACCGGTCGTGTCGAACCTGGCGGCCGCGCCAGATCCCGTTCCTGCCACTTCACCAGAATACCTCGCCAGCAAGATCATGATCGGCTACGACGAGGAACGGAGCCTGGTCGCGGTCTTCGCGCATGACATCGAGCAGGACGACGAAGACGAGCCGATCTTCTCCGGTCGCGCCACGCTCGAAATGGCCAAAGCCCTCTCCGAGCAGATCGAAGAAGTTGTGGCCGCCGGGCGGCCACGCTGTCCGCGCTGCGGTGCGCCGATCGGCCCCGAGGGCCACGTCTGCCCGCACAACAACGGCCACCTGCCCTGGACCGGCAACCTCAACTGATCGTCAGCCAACCGACCGCGCTACCAGCCGAGCGCCGCGCCATCTGAGCGCGGATCGCTGGCGCCCATCAACACGCCCCGCGGATCGATGCGAATCATGTTCGAATGCCCCATGAGCGACGAGAACGCCGGCATGAAGCGGGCCTCATGCCCCAAATCCACCAGTTTCTGACGCACCTCTTCACCGATCGGCTCTTCGAGATAGAGCACGTGCGCCGGGTCGTCCGGCACGGAACGCCCGCTTACCCAGCGCGGTGACTCGATCGCCGCCTGCGGTTCGAGCTCGAAATCGACGAGGTTGCAGAGCAGCTGAATATGGGTCTGCGCCTGGCCGTGGGCGCCCATCGTGCCGAGCACGACCTCCGGC
>JAICWZ010000416.1 GCA_025966355.1 Thermomicrobiaceae bacterium | reverse complement strand
GACGACGCGCAGCTCCCAGGTGCTTTCCCGCCAGCCGAAAAGTTGCGTGAAGCCGTCGAGCGCCATGGGAATGCAGAGCACGGCCGCTTCGAGGAGCGTTGCCGGTCGCATGCTGCGTCGCGAGGCGCCATAGACGAGCCCAAGCAGAAGAGTCGCGCCGTAAATGGCGAAACAACGCTCGCAATACGCCATCTTGTAGCCCAAAATGTGGAAACTACGATCGGGGAGCTGGTGGCAAATCAGGCTGAAGGGGTCGTAGATGATGCTCGCGAGCGTGCCGTGGCCGGACGACTCGAGGATCGGCGCGAGCAGCGGCAGGCCGACCATGAAGAGACCGACGACGTTGAGCACCCAGACCCAGTGTCGGGCGATGTGATAAATGGCGCGGTCAATCGCGATGATGACTCGTTCTTCGGTCGGTGTCGCGCGGCGAGCGCCGGTCCCCATACCGTATGCCTTTCGTGCGTCAGATCGCGGCGGGACTGACGGATATATCCGAGACATTTTACACGCCCCGGCGCGATGTCACAGCGGGGACTCGTTGGGCAGAGACTGGGCGACGTGATAGGCTTCCGGAGCGTCGATTGAACGCTTTGAAACCCCCAAGGATACAAAGACGAATAGGGCTTGACATCTCCTGAGCGGAGGCGTATACTACACGTTTGCTGATGGGTGATCGCTCGCGCTTCGGATGTGAATGAAGACGCAGGGACGAATTCCGAACGATATTGGTATTCGGGAGGGGTAGTTATTGCCTTCCCGCTTTCTCCATTTTCCGGCGAGAAAACCCGAGGCCAACTCGACGCTCTACACGCCTGCCACGCTGACCGTTCCAAGCGGGCAGCGCCTGTCGTGTGTCCCCCATATCTATATAAAGGAGTAGCGCATGGCCGTAACTCTCCGTGACCAGCGCATTGCCCAGACAGATGGGCGTCAGGTTCTTTCGAACCTGGGCATCGGTCGCCGTTCGTACTCCCGAATTTCCACGGTTCTCGAGATGCCGAACCTCGTGCAACTGCAGATCGATTCCTTTGACTGGTTCAAGGAAGACGGGCTGCGGGAACTGCTCGAGGAGATCTCGCCGATCGTTGATTATAACGGGAAGATGGAACTCCATTTTCTCGAGCACCGCTTCGATGAGCCACGCGCGACCGAGGAAGTTTGCCGGGAACGGGATATGACCTACGCCGCACCGCTTCGTATTCGGGTGCGGTTGGTGATTCGTGATACCGGCGAGATCAAGGAAAGCGACGTCTTCCTTGGTGATTTCCCGATCATGACGCCGGATGGCACCTTCCTTATCAACGGTGCCGAGCGCGTCGTCGTTTCGCAACTGGTTCGCTCGCCGGGTGTCTATTTCGAACTGAGCGATGATCCGACAACCGGCCGGCCGCTCTGTGGTGCCAAGCTCATTCCGAGTCGCGGCGCCTGGCTCGAGTTCGAGACGTCGAACCGGAACGTGTTGTCGGTGAAAGTCGATCGCAAGCGCAAGCTTCCGGCGACGATTTTGCTGCGCGCCATCGGTTTTGCCGAAGACGATGAGATTCGCGAACTCTTCGCCGATATCGACGACGCGGACCATCACTATATTGATAGCACGCTGGAGCGCGACCCGACGAATACCGTTGAAGAAGCGCAGGTCGAGCTTTATCGTCGGTTGCGTCCAGGCGACCCACCGACCAAGGACAACGCCTCGTCGCTCCTGGAAGGGCTCTTCTTCAACTCGAGGCGCTACGACCTGGCACGCGTCGGTCGCTACAAGCTGAACAAGCGGCTCGGGCTCGACATCGGGCTCGATACTCGCACGCTGACACGCGAGGATCTGATCGCGATCGTGCGCACGCTGATCCACGTCAACAACGGCGAAGATATGTCGGACGACATCGATCACCTCGGCAACCGGCGCATTCGCTCGGTTGGCGAGCTGATCCAGATGCACGTGCGCACCGGTTTGCAGCGCCTGGAGCGCGGCATTCGCGAGCGCATGACGATCCAAGATATTGAAACGGTCACGCCGAACGGCCTGATCAGCACGACGCGGCCGGTGATGGCGGCGGTGCGTGAATTCTTCGGCGGCAGCCAGCTGTCGCAGTTCATGGATCAGACGAATCCGCTGGCCGAGCTGACCCACAAGCGTCGACTTTCCGCGCTCGGGCCGGGTGGTTTGAGCCGTGATCGCGCCGGATTCGATGTCCGTGACGTGCACCACTCGCACTACGGTCGCATCTGCCCGATCGAAACGCCGGAAGGTCCGAACATCGGACTGATGGGTTCGCTGGCGACGTACGGCCGGATCAACCAGTACGGCTTCATCGAGACGCCCTACCGGCGCGTCTACAAGAGCGTGAATATCGTGCAGGACGGCAAGGTGTTGATCGGGCAGATCGCCCGTGACGATGTGGCCGATCCGAAGAGCGGTGAAACGCTGGTCGAAGCCGGGACGATGCTGGACGAGGCGACCATCGCCAAGCTCGTTGCAGCGGGCGTGCAGTCGATGCGCGCTGAACCGTTTGTCAGCGATGAAATCGAATATCTGACGGCCGATCGCGAAGAGCAGTTTACGATCGCTCAGGCGAACACGCCGCTGGGCGAAGGTGCGCGCTTTACCGAAGATCACGTCGAGGCGCGGCGCGGCGAGCGCTTCGTCGCGGAGCCGCCGGAACGCATCGACTACATGGACGTCTCGCCGAAGCAGGTTGTTTCGGTGGCGGCGGCCTGCATCCCG
>JAICWZ010000332.1 GCA_025966355.1 Thermomicrobiaceae bacterium | reverse complement strand
GGTGAGACGAACCACACGATCGCCGATGTCTTCTGGAACTACTTGAACAGCGACGGCAAGGTCTGGAACGGATCGGCCGACGTCGATGGCAAGCTCTTCGACCCGACCTTCTTCGCCACCGGCTACCCGATCACCGAGGCGTACTGGTCGAAGGTGATGGTTGGCGGACAGGTGAAAGATGTGCTGGTGCAGTGCTTCGAACGCCGTTGCCTCACCTACACCCCGAGCAACCCGGCCGGCTGGCAGGTCGAAATGGGCAACGTCGGCCGGCACTATTACAGTTGGCGCTATGGGGGATAGGTGCGACGGTCCTCACTCCGGTCCCGCACGGGATTAGAAATCCCGTGCTCCATAGACGAAATCCCGCAGGGATTGAGACGAAACCGCTCAGTCCCGCGCACGGGACTTCGTCTACGGAGACCGGGACCTCGGTCCCGGATCGACGCGCTGGCGTCGCCTCCTCCGCTCCTTGACGCCGTCCACCGCGTCGCGTAGACTCATCGCTAATATCCGATATGCCATGTTCATCCGGGATGGGATCCCCCGGCTGTAGCTGGCCGAAGGTGACAGGAGTCTACCTGTGGCTCGTAATACGGCCGATCCTCGGGATGCGTCCGCCGTTGCCCCCGGAACGGGGCCATTGCTCTTCATCGTCTTCATCATGGTGGCGAGCACCAGCACGCTCTGGCCGATTCTGACGCCGTACGCCAAGGATCTCGGCGCCGGCGGTTTCGAGCTTGGCCTCGTCGTCAGCGCGATCTATTTCACGCGGCTCGTATTGGGTCCATGGGTTGGGCGCGTTGGTGATCGGCGTGGCTATCGTGGACTGCTCATTGCCGGGACGCTCCTCTACATCCCGATCGGCCTGGCCTACGCCGGAGCGAATAACGTCTTCACACTGGCCGGGGCGCGGGCGCTGCACGGCGTCGGCTCGGCCATCGTTCTGCCGATGGTGATGGCGGTCATGGGACAGAACACCGGTGGCAAGAGCGGCGCGACGATGGCGCGCTACAACGCCGCCCAATGGCTCGGTTATGCGCTCGGTCCACTGGCTGGTGGTCTGATCGTGCATCAGTTTGGCAACAACGGTGTCTTCCTGCTGCTGGCGCCCGCCGGGGTCGTCTCAGCGGCGGCCGTGCTGCTGCTCGATCGGCGCCTGACCGACCCACCCGCGCAGGTGAAGGAGCGCGCGCATGAAAAGATCCGCATCGAACGTCCGGCACGCGTGCTGCTCGCCTTCAACTTCATCGTCGCACCGACGAGCCTCATCGTCCTCTCATTCTTCCCGCTGCTCGGCGATGACCGCGGCTACAGCTCGATCCTGGTCGGCGCCTTGCTCTCGATCGCCAGCTTCGCGACGGCCGCCGTGCAACCGTTCTGGGGGCGTAAAGCTGATCGCACCGGCATCCAGCCGCTGATTCTCTTCGGCGGTGCCGGGACGCTGGTCGGGCTGGTTCTGCTCGGCAATTTCTCACCGGCCCTGATCGCGGCCGGTGCCACGCTGATCGCGGGCGTCTCGATCGCTGCGCTGGTGGCCAGTGTGTCCACGTCAGCCGTCGATCTTGGCAAGACGCACGGCATGGGAACGTTCATCGGTATTTTTCAGTCGGTCGGCAGCCTGGGACAGGCGCTGATGCCGCTCGCCTACGGCGTGGTGCTCGGGCAGATCGAGGTCTCCGGGCTGTTCTCGGTGGTTGGTGGGCTGATCGCGGTCGCCTCGGTCGCCTATCTGCTGACGCTGACACCAACGCTCAGCCGCCGGCGGGGTGACGCCCGCACCCAACCGTGAGCCGGTTCGCGCAGGCCAATTCGTCTCGAATTGCAAGGGCAGGCTGACGATTCGGTGATCTTTCCGCCCGAATCGGGTCGCAATCCTTGCGCGATGGCGTACAGACACACCATACTAACGCATGCTATGGAGTGCGTATCCGTTATCATCGTCGGTCACAATACGGCAGGACTCCTGATCGAATGTCTCTCGCGCCTGAGTGAGAGTCAGGTTGATCATCCGCTCGACATCACCGTCGTCGATAACGCCTCGACCGACGGCTCTCTCGATCTGGTGCGACGTAGCTTCCCCGGCGTCACGACGATCAGATCGCCGCGCAATCTCGGCTTCGCGGGTGGCAACAACCTGGCATTGCAGCAGATTCTGGCGCGCGTCCCGGGCGGTGCCGATCGCCGGGCGCGCTCGGTGCTCCTGCTCAATTCCGACTGCTTCATCGACGCCGATACGATAAAGAAGACGAGTCGCTTCCTCGATGAGCATCCCGAGGCGGGTGTTGTTGGACCGAAGCTGTTGTTGCGCAACGGCGCGCTCGATCTCGCCTGCCGGCGCTCGTTCCCCACGCCGTCGAGCGCGCTCTTCAAGCTGACCGGACTGGCGCTCCGCTTCCCCCGGAATCGCCGTTTCGCGCGCTACAACCTCACCTATCTCGACCCGGACGAGACGGCAGAAGTCGATTCAGTCGTCGGCGCCTATATGCAGGTGCGGCTGGCAGCCATCGACGATGCCGGTTTACTCGACGAGTCGTTTTTCATGTATGGAGAGGATCTTGATTGGGCATTCCGCATCAAGAAACAGGGCTGGAAGGTCTATTACTACCCGGAAGCGCATGCGCTTCATTATAAAGGGGCGAGCAGTTCGCGTCGCAGCTACCGGCTCATCATCGAGTTCTACCGGGCGATGTACCTCTTCCATCGCAAGCATTACGCGCCGCAGACGTTCGTGCTCCTCAACTGGCTCGTGGCGACCGGCATACTCCTGCGCGGCTGCCTGGCACTGGCGCTCAATCTGGTGCGCCCGGCGGCGCATAAACGCGTCGCGTGAGATCAACCGGATGTGCGGCAAAGCCGGCCCCAAACGTTTGCGTCCGGCCCTCGCAAGCATGGTATTCTCGCCACGGGAACAAAAAATGCGAGATGGCCGGTCGGTATGGTGAGGCCATCGTCCCCACCGATGCGGCGCCGTGCTCAAGGCGGCGATACCGCGGCATGAAGACACATTAAGGAAGACATGTTGGTAAGCGAATCAAGACTCAGTTCAGCGGCCCCCACCGTGGCGCCGCCACTGACCCCACCGGCGCCCCATGTGGCGCCGGTTGACGTGCTCCCGCGTGTTGCGGTTGTGCCACTCCGTCTGCCGCAACCGATCCGCCCACGCTGGCAGGCGGTCAAGCGCGGCGTCGATGTCGGCGTGAGCCTGCCCGCACTGATCCTTCTCGCACCACTCATGGCCTGTTTGGCCGCGCTCATCAAGCTCGAATCACGCGGACCGGCGCTCTTCGTGCAGGAACGGATCGGCTTGAACGGCAAG
>JAICWZ010000375.1 GCA_025966355.1 Thermomicrobiaceae bacterium | reverse complement strand
TCGATCATCGGCATCGTGCGCTCCGATCGGAAGTTGATGAAGGAATGAGCGAACGACTCAGCGAATGATCGCGATCCTGCGCTGCAGGCGTCGTACGACGTACGAGCCGGCGACGCACATGACGAAGTAGACGAGCGCGACGAACAGGTACATCTCCACGAGGCGCCCGTCGCGCTCGGCGACCTTGGACGCGGCACCGAGAAAATCGGTGATCGACAGCACGTAGACGAGCGACGTGTCCTGGAACATGACTATCGTCTGCGTGAGCAGGATCGGCACCATGTTGCGGAATGCCTGCGGCAGCACGATCTTGCCCATCGTCTGCCAGTAGTTGAGCCCGAGCGCGTAGCCCGCCCAGCTCTGGCCGCGCGGAATCGACTGGATGCCGGCGCGCATGATCTCCGCGTAATACGCCGCTTCGAACATCGTGAACGTGATGACCGACGACAGGAACGCGCCGACCTGCACCGGCCGGTCGGCGCCGGTGATCCACGCGCCGATGTACGGCACGAGGAAGTAGAACCAGAAGATCACGAGCACCAGGGGCACCGAGCGCATCAGGTTGATGTACGCGGTCGCGATGATCGACACCGGCTTGATGCTCGAAAGCCGCATCAGCGCGAGAATCGTGCCGAAGATGACACCGCCGACGACGACCAGCGCGGTCAGCGTCAGCGTGAACGTCATCCCCGTCTTCATCAGGTACGGGAGATTGATCCATATCTCGTGCCAGTCGAAACGTCCGAGCATCGCCGCGCCTTCTTGGCCTAGCAGCTTGATGCGAAACCTGTCATCGGCTTCGCGGTGGAAACGTTAATCCGGGAACGCGACCAACCCATAACAAGCGCATGCGCGGCCAATTGGACCTTCAATCTGCGATGTTCACGTACTTTTCGCCGGAGTCGCGGGTTCCGCCGGATCACCCGCTGCGGCGAATCAAGGCGCACGCCGACGCGGTGCTGCGCTCGATGAATGCGGAGTTCGAGCGGTTGTATTCGAGTACCGGCCGGCCGTCGATCCCGCCGGAGCGCCTGCTCAAGGCCAGCTTGCTGATCGCGCTCTACTCGGTGCGCTCGGACCGGATGTTCTGCGAGATGCTCGACTACAACATCCTCTTCCGCTGGTTTCTGGACATGAACTTGGACGAGCGTGGACTGGATCAGTCGGCGTTCTCGCGCCTGCGCAGCCGGCTGGCGGGCGAGGAAACGGCAAAACGCTTCGCCGATGCGGTGGTGCGGCGCGCCCGCGAGCTGGAGTTGCTGTCCGATGAGCACTTCACGGTCGATGGGACGCTGATCGAGGCGTGGGCCTCGGTGGCCAAGAGCGTGCACCGGAAGGATGGTCCGCCGCCCCCCGATGGGGGCCGTGACGATCAGGGGATGGTCAATTTCCGCGGCGAGCGCCGAAGCAACAAGACGCATGAGTCGAAGACCGACCCGGATTCGCGGCTCGCGCGCAAGGGGTTGGGTAAGGAGACCAGGCTCTATTACAGCGGTCACGCGCTTATGGAGAACCGCAACGGCTTGTGCGTGGACATTCTGGTCACTGATGCACTGACCAAGGAAACGACGGCCGCGCGAGAGATGCTCGCCCGGCAACGTCGCAAGCGCGTCGCACCACGCACCCTCGGGGCTGACAAGGGCTATCACCATCGCGACTTCGTGGAGCATCTGCGCGAGCAACACGTCGCGCCACACATCGCTCAAATCACGGGCCGCAAGATGCCGGGTTTGCTCGATGGCCGAACCACTCGGCACGAGAGCTATCGGGTTAGCCAACGCAAGCGCAAGCGGGTCGAAGAGATCTTCGGCTGGATGAAGGCCTACGGCGGACTGCGTCGTACCCTGGTACGTGGCCTCAACCGGGTGCAGCTGCAGACCTACGTCGTTGCCGCGGCCTATAACCTGCTGCGGCTGAGCCGATTGCAGCCCGCGACAGGGTAGGTGCGTCCGGAGATCGAGAAAATGGCTCATCGAACCATCCAAAGCGCAGCAAAGACGCGCCCAGGTAGCGACTGCAATCGCTGCGGGCATTTGAAAACGAGCTCGACGGTCGTTTCGGGCTGTTTCACATCAGGCTGCTAGTGGCCGCCGCCCTGCACCGCCGGGCCGACGAATCCCGGCACCGCAACGCGCTGCTCGACCCAGCGCATCGCGAACACGACGCAGATGTTCGTGATGATGTAGATGATCGTCGCGGCGGTGAACGCCTCGAACACCTGGAAGCTGAATTCCTGCATTGCGCGTGCGGCCGCGGTCAGCTCGACGACGCCGATGGTCAGCGCGACCGACGAGTTCTTGATGACGTTCAGGAACTCCGACGTGAGCGGTGGCAGGATGATCCGGAACGTCATCGGCAACAGCACGAAGCGATACGTCTGCGGCAGCGTCAGGCCGAGCGCGGTGCCCGCCATCTTCTGGCCGCGCGGCAACGCCTGGATGCCGGCACGCACCTGCTCGGCGACGCGCGCGGCAGTGAAGAAGCCCAGGCACAGCACCGCCGGCACGAACGACGCCCACGGCGGCGGCATCTGCTTGATCGCGGTTCCGAGCGACGCCGGCAACAGTTCGGGCAGCACGAAGAACCAGAGGAACATCTGCACGAGCAGCGGGATGTTGCGGAAGACGTCGACGTAGACGTTGCCGATCACCGTCGCCCAGCGTTGCGGCGCGGTTCGCATCACGCCCAGGATCGTGCCGAGCACGAGCGCGATCACCCAGGCGGCGAGCCCTGTCGCGAGCGTCCAGACGAGCCCGACCAGCAGCGTGTGCAGGTAGGTGCCGGTGCCCTCGGGCGTCATCTGCCAGAAGATCGACCAGTTCCAGTGGTAGTGCACGTCAGGCCCTCATCGCTTCGAATTCATCAGCCAGCCAATGGCCAACGGGGGGCAAAATGCCCCCCGTGCCAATGCTTGGGTCCAGGCCGCTCGCCTCAGGACTTGTAGTCCTTCGGATCCGGCGAATCGGTCGGATGCGCGAAGACT
>JAICWZ010000280.1 GCA_025966355.1 Thermomicrobiaceae bacterium | reverse complement strand
TCCGACAGATCGACGACCTCGGCGTCATCCGGCGCCGTGACCGAACTGGCCGGACCGACCGCCGCGATCCGATCGCCATCGACCAGCACCGCGCCATCCCGCAACGGCGCGTCACCGCTCCCATCCCAGAGCCAGCCTGCTTTGATGAGTGTTGTCATGTCTTTTCTCCCTTCCGCGCATCGAATAGGCAATGATCGACTCGCGTCCGTCCATACCGTAGGGGAGGAACCGGTGTCCTCCCGCCGGTCGCCGTGCAGGCGACCGCCCGGGCGTTGGGGCGCCACCAACATTTGTCCGAAGGCCGCCAAACGTCGCCCGTCCGCGTTTCCAAGAACGCCGTCGCTGGGGCCACGGGGCGGTCGCGCGGAACAACGCGCGACCCGCGGGAGGACACCGGTTCCTCCCCTACGATTGGAGCGGAGGGGCTACGCTACGCCGCAGCCGCATTCTTTCCCACCTCGTCTGCCTCGTTCTTGCCACCATACAGAAAGCAGCGGACGGTGCGCCCCTGCCCGAGGTCGAGCGGCGGCGGCACTTTGCGCTCGCAAATATCCATCGCGAACGGGCAGCGCGGGTGGAAGGTGCAGCCGCTCGGCAGGCTGATCGCGCTCGGCACTCCGCCCTCGATCGGGATCGTCGTCTTCTTCCGTTCCGGCTCCGGAATCGGAATCGTCGAAATGAGCGCCTTCGTATACGGATGCTGCGGCTCGTTGATGACCCCGGCCGTCGGCCCCATCTCGACGATCTGCCCGAGGTACATGATCGCCGTCGTCTCGCAGAGATATTGGATGAGCGAGAGGTCGTGCGAGATGTAGACGGTCGTCAGGTTGCGCTGCGCCGCCTGCTCCTTCATCGTGTTGAGAATGCCGGCGCGCACCGAAACATCGAGCATCGAGACCGGCTCGTCGGCCGCCAGGAACTCCGGCTCGAGCACCAGCGACCGCGCCAGCACGACGCGCTGCAGCTGGCCGCCCGAGAGCTGGTGCGGGAACTTCTGGAAGAACGACTCGGCCGGTTGCAAATTGACGTCGTTCAGCGCCTGCCAGACGCGCCGCGTCCGCTCATCGGCATCCTTGACGCCGTGGATGAGCAGCGGTTCGACGAGCGAGCGGAAGATCGTGAAGCGCGGGCTGAACGATTCATACGGATTCTGGAACATCAGCTGGGCGCGGCGTCGGAAGGCTTTGAGATCCGCCCCTTTGAGCGTTACGATGTCCTGTCCGTCGAAGATGATCTGGCCACTGGTCGGCTCAAAGAGGCGAAGGAGCATCTTGGCGGTGGTGCTCTTGCCACAACCGCTCTCACCGGCCAGGCCGATGCTACCGCCGCGCCGCACGCTGAACGAGACGCCGTTCACGGCATGCACGGCCTCTGAATCGCCGGCCAGGTTGGCGAGCATACCGCGCCGGAGTGGGAAGTGCTTGACCAGATCGCGCACCTCGAGCAACGGCGCACGTTCATTCGTCGTTACGCTACTGACTGCCACGTCTCCGCCTCCTTCGCCTGCTCGCGTAACTGCTCTACTTCCCGCCAGCGATGACAGGCCGCCTGGTGCCCCGGCTCGACTTCGATCAGCGGCGGCTCCTCGACGAAGCAGCGCTCGATGGCAAAGGGGCAACGCGTATTGAAGCGGCAGCCTTTCGGCGGCTCGACCAGATCAGGCGGGTAACCCTCGATCGAGATGAGCGTCTCCTTCGGCCGCGCCAGGTTCGGGAAGGCGTTTTGCAGCCCGAGCGCATACGGGTGGAACGGCATGGCGAAGAAGCGGCGCACCGGCGCGCGCTCCATGATCTTGCCGGCGTACATCACCGCGATCTCATCGCACGTCTCGGCGACGACCGAGATGTCATGCGTAATCATGATGACCGAGATACCGAGCCGCTCCTGGAGATCGCGGAACGTCTCCAGCACCTGATGCTGCACGATGACATCGAGCGCCGTCACCGGCTCGTCGGCGATGACGAGATCGGGATTGAGCGCGAGCGCCATGGCGATGACGGCGCGCTGGCGCATGCCGCCGGAAAACTCGTGCGGGTAGTTATCGAGCCGGTCACTCGCCAGGCCGACGAGATCGAAGAGCTCGGCAGAACGGGCGCGCGCCTCGGCGTTATTCATACCGCCGCGCAGCGTCAGCACCTCGCGCAGCTGATCGCCGACCCGGTAGACCGGATCGAGCGTATCCATCGAGGATTGCGGCACCATGCTGATCTCGCGCCAGCGGAGCGCTCGCATCTCGCGCTCGCTCAGCGTCACGAGATCGCGCTCCTTGAAGAACATCTGGCCGCCGCCGACCCGGCCGTTGCGCGGCAGCACGCGCAGCAGCGCCCGGCCGGTCGTCGTCTTGCCGCAGCCGCTTTCACCGATCAGGCCGAGATGCTGACCCTTCTCGACGGTAAAGCTGATGCCGTCGACCGCGTGCATCGTTCCGCGGCGGGTGGAGTATTCGACACGCAAATCACGAACATCGAGTAGTGGTTGTGGCACACTCACCGTCCCCGCAGACGTGGGAAAAGGAGTTCCTCGTAGCCACGTCCAATAAAGAAGCCAGCCATCACCGCCAGCATGATGCAGATGCCGGGCGGGATGAACCAGAAGTACGCGCCGCGCGCCAGCGCCTGGCTGACGTAGGCGTCCTGCAGCATGAAGCCCCAGCTGACGACTTTTGGATCACCGAAGCCGAGGAAGCTCACCGACGCCTCGGTCAGGATCGCCCAACCGATGGCGAGCGTGCCGTAGAGCATCGAGAGCGGCAGGATATTCGGCGCTATATAGAGGAACATGATGCGCCAGGAGCTGGCGCCCGAAATCCGCGCCGCCTGCACGAACGTGCGACTCCGCAGCGTCAACACCTGGCTGCGGATGACCCGTGCCGTATCGCGCCAGAGGAGGAGCGCCATCGCCAGCACCACGTTCCAGATGCTCGGCCCGAGGAAGGCGACCAACACGATGACGAACGGGATAAAAGGAATACCGAAGGCGATGTCGGTCAGACGCATCAACAGCGTGTCGATGATTCCGCCGAAGTAGCCCGCGATGAGCCCGATCACCGTGCCGATCAGGGCGACGAAGAAGGCGGCCGAGAAGCCGACCAGCAGCGCCGGCCGGGCGCCGTAGACGAGCTGCGAGAAGATGTCGCGCGCGACATTCGTCGTGCCAAGCAGGAAGGTGCCGTTCGGATTCTGATTCGTCAGCCAGGCGCCGTTTCGCGTCAGCACCGCGTGCGGATCATACGGCGCGATGACCGGCGCCAGGATCGCGACCAGGATGATCACCAGATAGATGATGACCCCGGCCAGCGCGAAGCGGTCGCGCTTCAAGATATCGACGCTCGAACGGGCAAGCCGGCCGAGGCCGGAGCCACCCTGCGTCTCGGGAATGACCGGTATCAGCTCGCTGCTCGTGGTAGCGCGGGCCATTAGCCGACCTCCTTCCGGCTGCTGGACACCCGTGGATCGAGGAAGGAGTAGAGGATGTCGGAGACGAAGTTCATGAAGACGATGACGATGGCGATCAGAAAGAAGGCCCCCTGCGCCAGCGGATAATCCTTCGCCTGCACCGCTTTCACCAGCATGCGTCCGATGCCCGGCCAGCTAAAGACCGTCTCGATCACGACGTTGCCGCTCACGGCATAGCCGACGCCGAGCGCCAGCGCCGTCACCACCGGCAGCATGGCGTTACGCGCGGCGTGATTCAGCATGATGCGCCACTCGGGTAGCCCCTTCATGCGCGACATGACAACGAAATCCTCGTCGAGCACTTCGAGCATGTTGCTGCGCATCAGGAG
>JAICWZ010000090.1 GCA_025966355.1 Thermomicrobiaceae bacterium | reverse complement strand
CGCGGCAATCTGCTCTATGTCAGCAACGGGATCGGCACCACGCGCCTGCCGGTGCGATTCATGGCGCCACCCGAAGTGACGATCTTCCATTTGTCACGGGAAGCACCGCATACCGACGAACCGTGTGATTCCGCCGACCGTTATGTCGAGGACATCGGATAGTCACCGCTGGAGGCCAGATTGACGCTCGTCGAGCCACTTCGCATTCTCGCGATCGATGCCGGTGCGGGCACGCAGGATATCCTCGTCTACGAGAGCGATCGCCGCATTGAGAACTGCACGAAGCTGATCCTGCCCTCGCAGACACAGGTCGTGGCAGCCCGCATTCACGAAGCGACCGTCCGCGGCGTGCCGATCTATCTGGCCGGCCGGCTGATGGGCGGCGGCGCCAGCAGCGAAGCGATCGAGGCGCATCTGGCGGCGGGTCTTCCGGTCTATTCGGCTCCCGAGCCGGCGCGCACGCTGCACAACGACTTCGACCGCGTCCGACGACTCGGGGTCAAAATCTGCGATTCGCCACCGCCCGGCGCTGATATCATCTGGTTGCAGGATGTCGATCTCGACGGTATTGGTGCCGCGCTCGGGCGCTTCGGCGTGCGGCTGCCGTCGCTCTACGCGATCGCGGTGCAGGATCACGGCTTCATCGCCGGATCCGGCGCACGCGAATTTCGCTACGATTTCCTTCAAGAGCTGCTTGCGCAGGGCGGCGACCTGCGCGACATGATGTTCCGCGACGTACCCAGCTACATGATCCGCATGCAGGCGGTGCAACGTGCGCTCCCCGGCGCGCTCATCATGGACACGGGAGCCGCCGCCGTGCTCGGCATTCTCGGCGATCCGGTCGTGGCGCGGGCAGCGCGTGATGACGGCGCGATCCTGGTGAACATCGGGAACATGCATACGTTCGCGATTGCGCTGCGCGGGATGCGCGTCTATGGCATCGCCGAGCACCATAGCGGGGGCATCACACCGGCGGTACTGAGCCATCTCGTCGATCAGCTTGCCGGCGGACGGCTGACGCACGCCGAGGTGATGGATATGGGTGGTCACGGCGCCGCCTTCGTCGCTGACTACGCTCAGTCCGCTCCGTTCCCAACCGTTGCCATCACCGGTCCCAACCGTGCCGTCGCGCGCGAACTCGGATACTACGAGGCCGTCCCACATGGCGACATGATGCTCTCCGGCCCCTTCGGCCTGGTCGAAGGCACGCTCCGACTCCTCGAGCGCGAGGGCCACGAGACAGGGCTTTCGCTCATCGCGCGTGACTGACGGAAACGCCAACTGGTCGGGGGTGGCAGCCACAAGGGGCTGCCCGTACGACATACCGTCGTTCAAAATGTGCGTGACGAAAGGCGTTGCAGGAGATCGAGAAGCGCGTGTCGTGACGAGTTGTCGGGGACCGCGTCTTCGATCAGTTGCCGTGCGCGATCGTGGTAATCGTTAACGACCGCCTGTAACTGATCTTCGACCTCGTAGCGCCGCAGCAACTCCATGATCCATGCGAGTTCCGCTTCGCTGATCTCCGGCCGGCGGTAAATCTCACGCAGTCGAACCGCTTCATCGGGCGCGGCCGCGGCGGCGAGTGTGATGATCGGGAGCGACTTTTTGCGGCGGCGAATGTCGTCGCCCTTGCGCTTACCGGTAACGGCCGTTTCGCCCCAAATACCGAGTACGTCGTCGCGGATCTGGACCCCAAGGCCGAGCGTCTCACCAAAGCGTCGCAACCGCTCAGCGACGGCGAAATCGGCGCCCCCGAGGATCGCGCCCGCCCAGGCGGCGTAGGCGACGATCGCGGCTGACTTGCCACGAATCATCTCCAAATACTCCCTCGTGGAGATATTCCAGCGCTCCTCGAAGCCGAGATCGAGCACCTGGCCCTCGACGATGTGCAACGCAACCTCGTTGTACCCACGTAGCACCGGCGCTGATCGTTCGACCGGAAGCTCGCGATCGAGAATGCGGAGCGCGGCGAACTGGCCGAGCGCGAACATCGCGTCGCCGGCGTTGATCGCCTGACTCGCACCCCAGAGCGACCAGACCGTCGGACGGTGGCGGCGGGTTTCGCTTTGGTCCTGAATATCGTCATGAACGAGCGTGAAATTGTGGAGAATCTCGATGGCAGCGGCGATATCGAGTGCCGGTTCAGCGTCGCCACAAACAGCCGCGCAGGCGTGCAGGCAGATGAACGGCCGTATCCGTTTACCGGCGTCGAAGCTGGCCGGTTGGAACTGTTCGTCGGCCCAGCCGAGGTGGTAGCGAATCATGCCGTAGAGCGGCAGATCCCGCGTGTTCAGGCGGTCTGCCGTCGACTGCTCGGCCCGAGCAATCACCGTTTGCATCACCTGTTCGACACGCGCTATGTGATCCGTGGATGGCTCATTTCTGTCAAGTCGTTTGGGCGTCCGTGATTGCGGGCTGCCCGCGATTCCGGCATACTATAGCATGATCGGAAATATCCGGGTCCAGTGACCCGTCCGATCCTCCATCAGGCGCAGGCTTGACCCGCGTCCCGTGGGGGACCGGTGCTGGACATCGATGACAACCCCAGCGCCACGGCGAGCCGCGACGCGAAAGCACAGGTAAACAGAATGTTCTACGGTTCAGGGCTGTTCAGCTCAACATATTTACTCTTCATCATCCCCCCAATGCTCTTCCTCTTCTATGCACAGTGGCGGGTGAAGTCGACGTACAAAAAATTCAGCAAGGTGCCGAATCAGCGGGGAATGAGTGGCGCCGAGGTCGCGCGCGCCCTGCTCGACGCGAACGGGCTGCGCGATATCCCGGTCGAGATGATCGACGGCGAATTGACCGACCATTACGATCCACGCTCGCGGACGATGCGTCTTTCGCGCAACGTCTACATGAGCCGATCGGTCGCCGCGCTCGGTATTGCCGCGCATGAAACCGGCCACGCCATCCAGCAGCAGCACGGCTATGTCCCGCTGCAAATCCGTTCGGCATTGGCGCCGGTCGCCTCGTTGGGCTCGAATATTGGCTGGATCATGATCATCGCCGGGATCTTCATTCAGCTCACGCAGCTCGCCTGGCTCGGTATCGCCTTCTTCGCGGCCGGCACACTCTTCGCGTTAATCACGCTGCCGGTCGAATTCAACGCCAGCGCCCGTGCGATGAACCTGCTTACGACAATGGGCATCGTCGATCGCACCGAAGCGGACCAGAATCGCCAGGTGCTCGACGCGGCCGCGCTCACCTACGTCGCCGGCTTCGTCGCCGCCCTGATGCAACTCCTCTACTGGCTCAGCATCGTCAGCGGCATGAACCGCCGAGGATAGAGATAGAAATACGGGCGAGCGGTCGGCCGCTCGCCCGCCGGCTTCCTACTCCCCTAGCATCCCGTAATCTCGCGTCAAAAAGCGGCCGCTGCCGCGTTCGGCGAAGATCTTCGGCTCGCCGTCGAAGGTGTAGACGGTGTTGCCGCGGATGATCGTGCGCACGACACGGCCCTGAATCTCGCGGCCTTCCATCGGCGTCCATTTATTGCGGTGCAGCATCTCGTCACCGGTGACGGTCCAGAGATCGTCCGGGTCGTAGATGGCGATATCGGCGTCGGATCCGATCATCAGCGAACCTTTGCGCGGGTAGAAGCCGAAGATCCGTGCCGGATTCGCGGCGGTCAGGCGCACGAAATCGGAGATCTCCAGCCCGCGCTTGTTGAGCATCTCATCGAAGACCGACGGATACATCGTCTGCACACCGGAAAGCCCGAGCGGCGCCTGCCAGATATCATCCAGCCCGGCTTCCTTGCTCTCGATCGTGTAGCCGCAGTGGTCGGACGAGATGACGTCAACGGTGCCGTCGGCGACGTAGTCCCAGAGTTGCTCGACCTCCTCACGACTGCGGATGGCCGGCGCGCAGCGCGCGAAGGGGCCGAGCGCGACCAGATCATCCTCATCGAGCACGAGATATTGCGGGCAGGTTTCCCCAAAGACGTTGACCCCGCGATCCTGCGCCGCACGGATCATCTCGAAGCCGCGCGCGGTCGTCGTATGGCAGATATACGCCTGGCCGCCAGTCTGTTCGGCGAAGAAGATCGCTCGATTGATCGCTTCCTCTTCGACGACCGGCGGGCGCGATTCGGCATGTGCCAGCGGATCCTTGCGGCCGGCCGCCTGCATCCGACGAATCCCCTCCAACAGCATCTGATCATTCTCGGCGTGCAGGCCGTAGGGGATGCCGTACTGGGTCAGGTGCGTGAAGACCTCGAAGAGCGTCGTGTCGGTCGCGGCCGGGAAGCCGGGGCTGGAACCGGCCATGAACGACTTGATGCCGACGACGCCGGCGTCGATCATCTCGTCGATCTTGTCGAGACCCTGATTGATCGCCGCGCCCCAGAGTCCGAAATCGACGATCGATTCCGCCGATCCGACCTTGATCTTCTCCTTGATGTGCGCGCCCTCGCTCGACGTCGGCGTCGCCTGCGGCATCTCGACGACCGTGCCGATCCCACCGGCGATCGCCCCGAGCGAGCCGGTATAGAAACCCTCGGTCAGCGGTTCAGCCGGCTCCTTGAAGTGGGTATGGACATCGACACCGGCCGGTACGACGAACTTGCCGGACGCATCGATGACTTCGTCGGCGTCATACTCACTACCGTCGAGCGTAATCGCGCTGATTCGATCGCCGTCGATGACGAGATCGGCACGCAGCGGACCGGTCTCCATGCCCAGCACCCCGCCGCGAATAACCGTTCGCTTCTCCATTCGATCGCTCCTCTCTTCCCGCGCTGTCGAGTTGTCTATTCGTTTTCCTCATCGCTCACGTCCTGGTCGTACGGCGGAAACCGGAAATGCATCTCCCGATCGAGCAAACCACCATAACCGAACTGATCGATATCCTCCTCTGTCACGCGCTGCCCGGTCATCACGAGCGGCAACACCATATCGGCAAAGGTTGACATCGAATACATCGAACAGGATGCCAGATTGAAAACCGGTACTCGCCCGACCTCAGCGAGCCAGAACATGCTCCCCGGGTGCGACGGTGCGCCGAAATGGATCATCCGACCTTCGGTTTCGCCGAGCGCGAGGTAGGCCGGATCGAGCGGATCGATCGTATTGCCGCCGGCGATCAGTAAGATGTCGGTCTCGGGCAAGAGATCGCGCATCGCGGCGACGACCGCGCCGACCTCGGCAGCGACGAAGCGAATTTCGCCAACCGTCGAGCCATACCAGCGCATCTTCTGATAGATGCTGCGCTCAAAACGCTCGCGCAGCTTATCCGACAGCCCCTCTGTCGCGATAACACCCACGCGCATCGGCTGGAAGGGCACGATCCGTAATGCCGACCCGCCGTTCCGCGCCACGAGATCTTCCGCAGCTTCGACGTTGACACGCGGCACCGTGAGTGGTGTCACCTTGACGCCGGCGATGATCTTGCCGGGAAGTACGGCGAGCCGATTGAGATGCGTGAAAACGGCCATGCTCTCGATGCGATTCAGCGCGAGCACCAATTCCTGATCGATCTCCAGGACGCCCTTCCGGTCGGCGATCAGGTGGTATCGACTTTGCGCCGGCCCCTTGATGCGCACGCCGTCACCGGCCACGGCTTCGGCCACCCGACGCCCGGCCTCGTCTTCATGCATATCCTCGTCAAACGGCTCGACGACGTGGATTTCGGTATCGCCGGCCGTCTCAAGCAGCTCGAGCGCGTCATCATCCAGAATCTGGCCCTTCTTGATGATCCGCTTACCTGCCGTGTTCCGAATATCCTCGGCCGCGACCCAACCAACGCGGCGCTGTCGTGCGACCTCTTCTGCCGGTAAACTATGGGCCCGCATCTCTGTCTCCGATCCCTGACAGTGTTCAACCGCTTCTAGTCTAACCCAGCATCGGCGAATCGCTTCACAAAACTGGCGAAGGTGTGTTACAGAGGTTAGAATCTCTGGCGAATCGGTTGATGGGAAGGACGATCTCACGATGACGATTACTCAGGAAGACCGCCTGGACATTCTGCAGGAGGTTTCCCGAAGCTGGCTTGACTTGCTCAAGGCGATCCGCTCGCGGTCGGACGCGGATCTCGTCAAGCCCAATACGATCGGTCAGTGGTCAGGCAAAGATGTGATGGGGCACATCACGTTCTGGGAACGCCACATGCTCGACGGCATCAAGACAGCCGAGGCCGGTCAGGAGCCGGATGAGATAGAAGACTTCGAGACCGCCAATCTCATCGCCGCCATGGAGATGTCGAGCCTCTCGCTCGATGAGATTCGGGCCCGCTTCAACGACACCCACGACGAGTTGATGCAGGCGCTTGAAATAACTCCGTTGCTTACCACGCGCGATGACATTGCAGGAACGACCTTCGATCACTACGCCGAGCATGCCGCAGATATTCGCGCGATCCGAAGCTGACGCCGGCCAGCCAGTAAATATCAAAGCGGCCGGGAATCCCCGGCCGCCTTTCGTTGCATTAGATATGACTGGGAATGCTCAGGCCGTTTCCTGAAGCTCGATCGGCTCTTCGTTGATCGTAGCGAGGAGCGGGCGACGGCGTCGGTTGATAACGTCGGCGTTGATGATGCACTTACGAATCCCTTCGAGCGACGGGATTTCGTACATCACCTCGAGCAGCACTTCTTCGATCGTCGTGCGTAGCCCGCGCGCGCCGGTTTTACGCTGCTCGGCCTGCTCCGCGGCCGCTTCGAGTGCGTCCTGGGTGAAGACCAGATCGACGTTGTCGAGCTTGAGAATCTTCTGATACTGCTTGACGACCGCGTTCTTCGGCTCGACCAGAATCCGCATCAGATCGTCACGCGTGAGATGGTCGAGCGAGACGGCCACCGGCAGTCGACCGACGAATTCCGGGATCAGACCGTACTTGAGCAGATCGTCGTGCGTCACGTGCTGCAGCAGGTGCTCCGGCTCCTGCGCTTCAGCCGCTGAGCCGAACCCGAGGGTCGAGTCCTTGCCGACGCGATGTCGCACGACGTCTTCCATCCCCTCGAACGCGCCGCCGCAAATGAAGAGGATGTTGCGCGTGTCGATCTGGATATATTCCTGATGCGGATGCTTCCGCCCGCTCTGCGGCGGGACGTTGGCCACCGTGCCTTCGATGATCTTGAGCAGCGCCTGCTGCACTCCTTCGCCCGAGACATCGCGCGTGATCGACGGGTTATCGCTCTTGCGCGCGATTTTGTCGATCTCGTCGATGTAGATGATGCCGGTCTGGGCGCGTTGCACATCACCGGCCGCCTGAATGAGGCGAAGCAGGATATTCTCGACATCCTCGCCAACGTAACCGGCCTCGGTCAGCGCCGTCGCATCAGCGATCGAGAACGGCACGTCGAGCAGCTTGGCCATCGTCTGCGCCAGCAGCGTCTTGCCACT
>JAICWZ010000333.1 GCA_025966355.1 Thermomicrobiaceae bacterium | reverse complement strand
GTTGCGCGGTGGCGAGCAGGTTCATCTGCGCTTGCACGTCGGCCGTGGAGGTCAGCGCGTCGAGCGATGAGTCCGTTAGCGCACTGCGATATCCCGAGATATTCAGGCCGCCGGGGTTGTTCTCCCCTGGAATGCCGGCGCTATTGAAGCGTGCGGCGAACTCCAGCATGCCCGAGCGTTGATCTCTTTCCAGATCGATCGCATCAAACGAACGATTGACGATGATTCCGCCCGATGCGGCATCGGCGTTGAGCTGCGTGTCCGGCACAGCGAGTTCCTGCACCTGCACACCAATCGCCGCCATATCGGTGACGAACTCCTTGGCGATCCGCTGTCCAAGCACCGCTTGCGGATCGTCGCCTTGCACGACCGTCAGCCGGAACGAGAGCCGCACCGTCCCTTTGGCGCGGATACCGTCGTGCTGCACAATCCAGCCGGCATCATCGAGGATCTGGCGCGCCTTGTTCGGGTCGAACGGATATGGTTTGAGGCTGTCGTCGCTCCATCGCGTGTAATCGAGCGGCGAGATCGCGACACTCGATTGACCGAGCAGAATGTCGTCGACGATGCGCTGGCGGTCGAACCCGTAGATCAACGCCTGGCGGACAGCAAGGTCGGAGAGAACCGGGTGCGGCTGCGTCAGGTCGCTTGGATCATCCAGGTTGAGCGAGATCATCTCCACGGCGCCGGCTTTTGGCGTGATTTCGGCGTTGATATTCTGGGTCTGGCGAAGATCGACGACCGACGTTTCGGAGAGATCGACGCCGAGGTCGAGCTCCCCGGTCGACAGGTTGGTCATGACCGTGCGCGTGTCCGATTGAAAGCGGAGAATGATACGGTCGAGACGCGCCTGTGGCCCGAAGAAGTGGTCGTTCCGTTCCGCGACGATCTGATCACCTTCAGACCATTTGGCGATTTTGAACGGTCCACTACCGACATGACCGGTGTCGCCGTACGACGAACGCGCGATTTCGGCGACCGGGATCTGGGTAAAGAGGTGCGCCGGAAGGAGGAACCCGGCGGTCGATCCGCCGCCGCCCGCCAATACCGTTTCGAGCAGTGTGCCCGAGGGCCGCGAAAGGGTAAGCGTGGCCGTGAGATAGTCGGCCGAGAGCGCGATACTCGAAATATCCTCCCAGCCGGCGCGGCTTAGCGCCGGGTAGCTTGGATTGGTGATCGTCTTCCAGGTGAACCGGAAATCTCGGCCGTCCAGTGGTTGTTCGTCGGACCACTCGACATCTTTACGAAAATGCAGCACCCAGGTGCGCCCGTCGGCCGAAATGCCGCCGTTCTCCTCGGTTGGGATATCCGTCAGCAATTGCGGTTCGAGCGTTCCGTCGGGGCGGGTGCGGATCATTCGTGAATCGAGGACGCTCAGCGCGTCGAGGGTCGACGGCAGGTCGGAGAGCGTGAAATTGAGCGTATCCGGTTCGGCCGGCAGGGCGGCGACGAGCGTGCCTCCCTTGTCGGGCTTGGGAGTCGGCGTGAGCGGGATGCTGGTTGGACTGGCCGGATTTGGAATCGAGGTAGCACTCGGCATCGGTGTGCTCGTCGATGACGAGACGACACATGCCGGAATCAATAGCAGCAGCGTAACGATGAGCAGCGCCGTTCGTAGTGAACGGCTAGAGGGAAGCACCAACGCTCCTTGCGCGAGGCACGAAACTGCGGCTGGCCGGCACCTAACGTACCACGAAACGGAGATACGAGCAGATGGACGCACACGGATTATAGGAAGCGCTCGAATCGCGAGTCAACGCGAACGAACGAGCGGGACGCCATTTTGACCGATCTGGGAACCACGGGGATCGAATGTTATAATCGACCAGTTTCCGGCCCAATAACGCCGGATACTCTGGGTGTTTGCCCGGAGTGTAGCCTTTCTACGCTGAGTCAACGCGGGATAGCAACGGTCCCGGCCGCGAACCAGCGTAATCCCGGAGAAAGGGGGAATCGTTGCGCGAGTACCAGCGTGCGCCTCGCGGTTACGAGTTGATGGCGCTGATTAATCCCGAGATAACCGACGAAGCGCTGACGGCGGCCGTCGACACGGTTGCCGGCCTCATTACGACCTTTGGCGGCGAGATCAGCCTGATCAAACGCGACACGCCCTGGGGGCGACGTCGCCTCGCCTACCCTATTCAACGCTTCCGTGATGCAACATATGTGCTGTATCAGTTCATGGCATCGCCCTCAAGCATCTCTCCGATCGAGCGGGATCTGAAGCTCGACGAGCGGGTCATTCGTTATCTGCTCGTGCGGCAGGATACGCCGGAGACGCCTGAAGAAGAGGCCAGCGAAGGCCCGGAGTCAACCGAACCACCGGTCATCGAAACGTCGGTCGAGCCCATTGGCTCCGAAGGCGAGACGACGGTAACGGTTGCCACCGATACCGAGGCAACTGCCTCCGACGACGAAGTGGAAGAAACTGAACCGGAACCCGAGTCCGAATAGCCACGGGATGATCGGCCGAGCTTGCCGTTGAATCCAGCGTAGATTGGAGTGCAGAGATGTCACGGGGTCTCAACAAGATCATGCTCATCGGAAATCTCGGACGTGACCCTGAAATGCGATTCACTCCGAGCGGTAAGCCGGTGACCCATTTTACGCTGGCGGTGAGCCGTCGACGTCGTTCGCCAGACGGAGAGTTTGTCGACGAGACCGAATGGTTCCGCATCAACTGTTGGGATCGACTGGCGGAAGTTGCCGACCAGTATCTCAGCAAGGGTAGCAAGGTCTACATCGAGGGCCGGGTTCATCTGAATACGTTCACAGGGAACGACGGCCAGGAGCGGTCGTCGATGGAGGTCACCGCTTCTGAGATGATGATGCTCACGCCACGCGGTGAAAACTTGAGTTCTGGCAGCGGTGGCGGCTATCGCGAGTCGACGCCGAGCGAGCCGCGTGAGGCGAGCCGGGGCAGTAGCAGCCGCGATGACGATGACGAGTTCGACGATGTTCCGTTCTAGACGCGGAACGAACCGATCGATTTTCTTGAAGCATGGAGAACACACGAATGTCTGAAGAACGACGAGATTCCGGGCCGCGATCGCGCGGTCCGCAGGCGGGTGGATCGGAAGACCGGCCGCGCCGCCGTTTTGGCGGTGGAGGCGGACGCTACTACCCGCGCCGCAAGGTTTGCACCTTCTGCATGGATCAGATCGACGACATCGACTACAAGGACATCGGGCGACTGCGCCGTCACGTCTCCGACCGGGGCAAGATTGAGCCGCGTCGCCAATCGGGGACCTGCGCCAAGCATCAGCGGGCGCTGGCGGTCGCCATCAAGCGGGCGCGCCACGTCGCCCTTAT
>JAICWZ010000585.1 GCA_025966355.1 Thermomicrobiaceae bacterium | reverse complement strand
ATCGCGCGCCAGCAGTGTTGATTGCCACAGACCCGACGAGTCCGGCCCCGAGCTGACCCAGACGACCCAGTTGCCGGAGATCGCCGGTGCGGTCTCGGAGGCATCGGTGGCGGCGACAGTGAACGACATCTTGGTCGAGAGGCTGATCCCTTTAATATCGAAGGCGTTTGTCAACGGATCGCCTTCGACCCAGACGACGCGATCACCCGAGACATCGGGCGAGAACTGATCGCTCGGGCCGCCGGCAATGATCGTGCCGGACGTCGCACCGACCGGCAGCGCATAGATATCGAATGACTGACCCGGATTCTCCGCTTGCCAGACAACGGTTTGCCCATCGGTCCGTGGGCTCATACCCGGCGCAACGAACGATGTGCTGTCTCGTGCCAGCGCCGTCGAACCGCCGGAAAGGAGCGACGCGCACAGTACCAGCAGTCCCACACGCCGTAGACACCGCCCCATGTTCATCCCTTCCCCTCACTTCGATGATACCGGGAGATGCGTATATTCTAATGGACGTAGGCATCGACAGACCAAAGGAGACGCGAGCAATGCGGGCCCAATCGCTATTCCTCGTTGGACCAGAGCAACTTGCCTGGATCGACGCCGACCTTGCCGAGCCCGGCCCAGATGAACTGCTGGTCGAGACGCTCGCCGGAGCCATCAGCATCGGCACTGAGCTACCGCATTATCTCGGCCAATCGCGCGGCACGAATAAAACGTACCCTGTGATGACCGGCTACGAGAGCGTCGCACGCGTACTCGCTTGCGGATCGAACGTCACCAATGTGCGTCCAGGCGACCGTGTCGTCGCGTTCTACGGCCACCGCACCCACGCGCTCATCCCGGCGACGAAGGCGCTACCGGTGCCGGACGGCATCGACGACGATGTCGCGCTCCTCGCGATTCTCAGCTGCGACGTCGCCAAAGGAATTCGCAAGCTGGCGCCATTGACCGACGATCGCGTGCTGATCACCGGCGCGGGCACGATCGGCCTCCTCACGCTCTGGGTGCTGTTGCGCTACGGCGTGCATCAGGTCGATCTCTGCGACCCGCAGGCGAACCGGCGGGCGTTGGCACAACAATTTGGCTCTCGCGCAGTCTTCGCTTCAGATGAGCCGGATCGGATCGCGGCCGACTATGCGTACGGCTTCGAATGCTCCAGCCGCGATGCCGCGTTCGGGCTGCTACAACAAAAGATCCGTCCCGACGGCACGATCTGCATACTCGCCGACGGCAACCTTGAACCACTAACGCTCTTACCCGATTTCCACCGGAAAGAGTTGCACGTCGTCGGCTCCAGCGACGGCTGGGACTATCAGGCCCACGCCCGCTGGTTCTTCGAACAACTCCGTGATCCATCGAGCGATCAGCCAGCGCTCCTCCGGCAACTCTTCGAATGGCGCATCGAGGCCAGCGAGTTGCCGGATGCCTTCAAACGACTGGCGCATGGCTCGAAGCGACCGATCAAGGTTTTCATGCGCTATTCGCTCTCGGCGCGTTCCATAGAGCGCTCTGTATAATAGAAGCCAAGCAACCGCGATAGAATGTTACGCACGGTCTGGGCACCACATGAACAGATCCTCGTCGCCTTCCCAGCAAGTGCCATTGATCGGTCGTCTGCGCGAAATCAACGACCTGCGCGATCAGAATAGGGCCGATCGGGCCGGCGGCGGCAGTCTCACGAAGCT
>JAICWZ010000054.1 GCA_025966355.1 Thermomicrobiaceae bacterium | reverse complement strand
TCCATATCTTCCCCGGTGACGCGCGCAATATAAAGCTGACCAACCCAATCGACCTGACGCTCGCCGAAGCGCTCCTGCGAGCGGCCCCGTGACGCGGGTCGGCCTCGGCTATGATGTCCATCGCTTCGCCACGGGCCGTCCGCTTGTGCTGGGCGGCATCAACATTCCGTGGTCGCAGGGGCTCGACGGCCATTCCGATGCCGATGTTTTGACGCATGCAGTCATGGATGCGTTGCTCGGCGCCGCCGGGCTTGGAGATATCGGCGTGCATTTTCCGCCATCCGACGAACAGTGGCGTGATGCACGCAGCCTCGATTTGCTGGTGATCGTGCGCGACCTCTTGCCGGCCGGCTGGACGATCGAGAATATCGACGCGACGATCCTCGCCGAAGTGCCCAAAATTGGGCCGTACCGCGAGGCGATGCGTGCGGCGCTGGCCGGAGCGCTGGCGATCGCGCCTGAACGCGTCAACATCAAGGCGACAACGAACGAGCGCATGGGGTTTGTTGGACGGGGCGAGGGGATCGCCGCGCTCGCCAGCGCCGCGCTCAAGCCGTTCGGGGAAGAGTAGGAGCGCGACATGCGAATATTGCTCCAGCGCGTCCGAGAAGCGACGGTGAGAGTAGATGGGAACGTCATCGGCCAGATCGGCCAGGGACTGTTGCTATTCGTCGGTGTCGAACATGAAGACAGCGCCGACGATGCCGCATTCCTGGCGAGCAAGGTCGTCAACCTGCGTATCTTCGAAGATGATGCAGGCAAAATGAATCGTTCGGCGCTCGATCTCGGACTCGAAGCGCTCGTCGTATCGCAGTTCACGCTCTACGCCGATATGCGCAAAGGTCGCCGCCCCAGCTTCATTAGAGCTGCACTGCCGGATATCGCGAGCCCGCTGGTTGAGCGCGTGGCAGAAGAGTTGCGGAGTGCTGGAGTCAGGGTGGCAACGGGTGAATTTGGCGCGAATATGCAGGTCTCGCTGATCAACGATGGGCCAGTGACGATCTGGCTCGATACGTCCGAACTTCGCAAGTAACCAGCGGGCGCTTTCCACGTTTTACATTCGTACGTACAATGGGTATTGACATGCGCCGGTTGGGAATTGAGCGGCGGGCAGCGACTGTACGGACGGGGACGTCTGGCTCGCTTTTGGTCACACGAGATCGTTCGTTCGCGCCCACGTTGCCGGCAATCCATTCAGGACTTCTGGGTTAATCTGACACACGGTACCGGTGGTAGACTCGAATTGCGCGTTGATGCGTTTTACGGCAATTTGGAGCCGGTGATCTGTTCGTCGTAGGACTCGTGTGAGTCGTCAACGACCAAATCGGCTGGGAGGACCAGTGTACTGCGCGGAATGTGGCACAGCCAACTCAACTGGTGCGGAGACATGCGAGATCTGTGGCTCACCGCTCAGCCCAGCCTCCGGAGATCGCATCTGCCATGCCTGCGGCGCTCCGGTCGGTGAGACCGATCGTTTTTGCCGCACCTGCGGCCAGAGTCAATCAGGCGCGGAAGCAGCGCGCTATGAGCCCGGTCCGAGTTTCGTCGATGACGTGGCGTTGCAGGTGGACCCGCTCGAACTGCCGCCCTGGCTCCGCGAGATGACGCCCTCGGACATCGGTGGGGCCGATGGCTTCCCCGGCATGGCGGCATCATCCGTTGCCCAGAGCGATGCCTTGCCGCCCTGGTTAGATGCCGCTCCACCGATGAACGGTTCCACTGATTCAGCCGCCCATCCCTCTTCGACACCATGGCCGGCAACTGAGGATCGCTCCAACGACGATCAAGCCGCCAGCTTCTCACTTATTTCGGAAGATGATCTTCCGGAATGGCTGCGTGCGCTCGGCGATCAAGAAGTCGAAGCAGAGCCGGCGCCGCCGCGCATCACAACGACGAATGGCGCCAGTCACAGCGCGCCACCCACCACACTCGTCGCGCCGACGATCAGCCGCGCCTGGCTCAGCCGTCCCCGTGCGGTCGAGCACGAGACGGTTGATGAAGTCGCCGCGGATTTCGTGCCGATCGAGGCCAGTGCGCGCCCTGAGACGGCCCGTGCGGCGACGCAAGCGGCAACTGGAACACCGGCCGAGCCGGTTATGGTCGCGCCGGAGACGCCGGCAACCACCGTGTCACCGCCGCCGGTCGAGAGCGCCAAACCCGCGCCACGTGGCATGCGCCTCGTCTTGTTGAGTGCGATCGTTGTAATCATCGTCATTCTAGCGTTCTTCTTGTTGTCGAGCGTGCTGTAGAGACGAGGTAGCCAGATGGTGGGACGAAGCGTTCAGATGGGCGATGTGTCGACGACCGAATACGGCTCTGGAGGCGCGACGGTGGCCACGCGAGACTCGATGTTGATCCTCGACGCCGATCGTCATGCGCTGCGCGCCTTGCTCTTCGATCTGGTCGATGGCGCCCCTCGGTTTGTCGGCGAGGGAGCCTCGCAGATGATGACGGCCGGCGATGTCTTCACGCAAGATCGGCTCTGGGAGGCGGTGCGCGCGCTCGAAGACGAAACCGGGCGCAAGATCGCGTCGGATAACCAGATTCTCATTCCACAACAGGCGAACGGCGATGGCGTCGATGAACTCTTTTTCACCGGCTTGCCGGTTCCGGCGGGCAAAGCCGCGCTCATCGCCATCGGAAACGGCTCACTTGGCAGGCAGCTGGTGCGGGGCATTCGACAATCGCCGACGGTTGTTGCCTCGGCCGCCGAAGATCTCGGACTCAGCTCAACCTTTTCGACGACCACGCTCGGTGCCTGGCTGCGCGAAGTCGCGCCGACCGCTTTGATCCTGGTTCATGATGGTGGAACCTCCGAGGATTGGGATATCGTGATCGAAGCGGTCGCCGATGCGGCGCGCGACGGTACGATAACCACCGGTATCGTGATCGCCGACGACGCGAAACAGCAGTTGGTCGCCCAGACACTTGGCGGCACGCTGGAGCTGAGCGGGATCGATCCGGTCGATTACGAACCGTGGGAGATCGCGGCGGCGCTCGAATCCGAATTCAACGAGCAGTACCGGCAGCGCGTCGAAAAGTCGGACGCCATCCCGGCCGCGCAATCGGCGCGATACGTCGACCGCCTCCATGCGATTCAATCAGTCGCCTCGTTCCTGCACCGCCGCATGAGCCGAAATGTTGTGTCGCTCAATATCGGCGACGGCGCGCTCGTCTATCAGGTATCGAATCGCGGTAGCTCGACCTCATTCCGAGGCGAGCGCGACCTGGCACTCGGCGCCCGTTCGCTCCTGCGTATCGCACCGGAGCGCATTACGCGCTGGCTGCCTTACCGGTGGTCGGCCGAAGAGCTGACCGAGTGGATCCTCAACCGGTCCTTGCGCCCGTTCAGCCGGCCCGACTCGACGACCGATCGGCTCGTCGAAGCGGCAGTACGACGAGAGTTTGTCAGCGATCTGGTCAGCGACGCGCGCCTGGGCGAGAACGGGAATCTCGATCTGGTCGTGGTCGGACCCAATTTCGCCGATCAAGATCTCGAACTGGCGCTTTTGACCATCATAGATGGCATCGCGCCACAGGCGGGCGAGGGCGTCATTACCATCGCGCTCGACGCCGAAGGCCTGATGGCGCCGATCGGGGCGATCTCGACCGTCGATCCCGTTTATGCGCGCGACGTGATCGATCAGGATTTCCTGGTGCCGATGGCGACCTGCGTCGTGGTGAATGGCGAGGGCGAGCGTGGTGCGCTGGCGGTTCGTGGCGAGATGACGTTGTCGAGCGGCGAGACCCAACGCTTCAGCGTGCCGTTTGGCAACCTGCATCTCCTGGTGGTGGACGAGACGCAGACCGCCGATGTGACGCTGAACCCTGAGCCCGGTTTTCATATTGGCAGCCATCAGCCGGGGGAATCGGTCGAGTTCTCCGGTGATCGAACGCTCTTTGGCGGGCGTATCGGCATAGTCATCGACGCCCGTGGGCGGCCAATTTCCATCCCCGATGACCCGGAGTCGCGGGTGACGTTGCTCCGTGCCTGGCTGAACGATATGGGTAGCGCGGCAGACTGAGCGAGGAGAAGAGATGGCGAGCGTGCACGACGCACTTGACCCGGTGATTGTCGAAGATGCTTCGTATGATGTCGGTCGGTTTCTCCGCTTTCCGGGCGAGATCCTGGTCAAGACGGGTGATCGCGTGGAGCCGAACACGCCGATCGGCAGCGCCTCGGCGAGCGCCGGTCGCACCCGAACGCTCCATCTGGCGCGTGAACTCGGCGTGGCGCCCGACACGATCAAACGTTATCTGACGAAGCCGATCGGCTCGCATTTTGATGCGGGCGAAGCCGTAGCACGCGCGCGCAAAGGCCTGCGTGCGGTGACCGCCGATACGCCAGAGGCCGGCCGCCTGTCTGATATCAACGAGATCGCCGGCACTGCGACACTGGCGCCGGACGCCGGCACGCAGGAGCTCGAATCGCTCGTCTTTGGCGAGGTGAGCCAGGTTGTCGACGGTCGGGGCGCGGTCGTTCGTGCCGGTGGCGCCCGGATTCGCGGCGTCATCGCGCTCGGCGTCGATAGCTCTGGCCCGATCAAAACGGCCGTTGATCGAGCGGATCGCGAATTGACGCCGGATGGCGTCACGGCTGATCTGCGCGGCGCTCTGGTGCTCGGCGGTATGACCGTCAGCGCCGCCGCGATTCGCAAGCTGGCCGAAGTCGGCGCGCGCGGCGTGATCGTTGGCAGTATTTCGGAAGGCGATGTGCGCCGCGTCGCCAGCAATGCGGCGACCGAGCCACCAGCACGCTCCTTCTGGCAGTCACTGGCCACAAACGGGCCGCTGGCGCCGGAACTCGATCAGACCGGGTTCACTATCTTCGTGACCGAAGGCTTCGGGCGCAAGCCGATGGCGGCACCGATCTTCAGCTTCGTCAGCGAACGCGATGGGCAGACGGCGAGTGTGCTCATTCCGGGTAGTGAACGACCCTTCCCGGCCTATCCGCTGCTCTGCTTCAGTTCGGCCGGCGCGGCCCTGGCGGATGCCGCCAAACCGCTGGCTCCGGCGGATGGCGTGGTTGCCCGGCTGATCGATCCACAGCATCTCGGCACCGTCGTTACCTGCCGCGGGGAAGCGTTCTCCCGCCAGCAGGTGAATGGCCGCCCTGGCGCCGTCGTCGAAGTCGAACTCCCGAACCACACGCAGCGGGTCGTTCCGCTGGCCAATCTGGAGATCCTGCGGCGGGCGTAGCGTCGAATCGTCCACAGATATGAAAACGGCCGGCTCGATTGAGCCGGCCGTTTGGGTTTTGAGTTGGCGAGGGGATTAGCCCTCGTTGTGGACTTCGCGGAACTCGCCTTCGACGGTCGCCTCGTCCTCGGGCGCGGCCTCTTCCGCTTCGGGTCCGCCATCAGCCGGCGGCGTCTGCTCGTACATGCTGGCGCCGACGCGCGACAGCGTCGTTGTCATCTCTTCGTAGGCCGGCTTCAACCGCTCGACGTTCTCGCGGTCGTTCTCGAGAATGTCGCGCACTGCCGCGATCTTCGATTCCAATTCCGCCTTCAGTTCCGCCGGAACCTTGTCGCCGTAATCGGAGAGTGTGCGGTCCGCCTGGTAGGCCATTGACTCCGCCTGGTTGCGCAGCTCGATCGCCTCGCGACGCGCCTTGTCGTCTGCCGAATGCGCTTCCGCTTCCTTGACCATTCGCTGGATCTCGTCCTCGGTCAGGCCGCTCGACGCCGTAATCGTGATCTTCTGCTCGCGGCCGGTCGCCTGGTCGCGCGCGGTGACACTCAGAATGCCGTTGGCATCGATGTCGAACGTTACTTCGATCTTCGGTACGCCGCGCGGGGCGGGCGGAATGCCGTCGAGCACAAAGCGTCCAAGGCTCTTGTTGTCGGTCGCCATAGGGCGCTCGCCCTGGACGACGTTGATCTCGACCTGCGTCTGCGTATCGGACGCCGTGGTGAAGATCTGGCTCTTGCGCGTCGGGATCGTCGTGTTGCGCTCAATGAGCGGAGTCGCGACGCCACCGAGCGTCTCGATCGAGAGCGTCAGCGGCGTGACATCGAGGAGCAGGACGTCCTTGACCTCGCCACCGAGCACACCAGCCTGAATCGCGGCGCCGATGGCCACGACTTCGTCCGGGTTCAGGCCCTTGTGCGGCTCTTTACCGAAGAAATCGGCAACCTTCTTCTGCACGGCCGGCATACGCGTCTGACCACCGACGAGCAGCATCTCGTTGATCTTGTCCTTGCTCAGGTCCGCGTCCTTCAACGCCGAATCCATCGGCGGCACGGTTCGCTCGATCAGATCGCCGACCAACTGCTCCAGCTTGGAGCGCGTGAGCGTGATGTTCAGATGCTTCGGTCCGCTGGCGTCGGCGGTGATGAACGGAAGGTTGATGTCCGTCTCCTGCGTGCTCGACAGTTCAACCTTGGCCTTCTCGGCCGCTTCCTTCAGTCGCTGGAGCGCCATCCGGTCGCTGCGCAGATCGATTCCTTCGGTTCGCTTGAACTCGTCCGCCAGCCAGTCGATGATCCGCTGGTCGAAGTCGTCACCACCGAGGTGCGTGTCGCCATTGGTGGCAAGCACCTGGAAGACGCCTTCGGAGAGGTCGAGGATCGAGATGTCGTACGTACCGCCGCCGAGGTCGTAGACCGCGATCTGCTCGTCGCCCTTCTTCTCAAGGCCATAGGCGAGCGCCGAGGCGGTCGGCTCATTGATAATACGCAGCACTTCGAGCCCGGCAATACGACCGGCGTCCTTGGTGGCGTTGCGCTGGCTGTCGTCAAAATAGGCCGGCACGGTGATGACCGCTTTGTCGACCGATTCACCGAGATACGCCTCGGCGTCGGCCTTCAGCTTCTGCAGAATCATCGCCGAAATTTCCGGCGGGCTGTACCAGCGGTCGCCGAGCTTGATCTCGACGCCGTCGTTCTGCGCCTTGCGCGCTTCATACGGCACGAGCTTGAGATCGCGCTGCACGGCCGGATCGTCGAAGCGGCGTCCCATGAAACGCTTGACTGAAAAAATTGTGTTCTTCGCGTTGGTGATCGCCTGTCGTTTCGCGAAACGACCGGCCAGCCGTTCACCGTTGGTGGTGAATGCGACGACCGACGGCGTGAGTCGTTCGCCCTCGGCGTTCGGAATCACCGTCGGCTCACCGCCTTCGATGACCGCCATCACCGAATTCGTGGTTCCGAGGTCGATACCGATTGTTCTTCCCATGTAGATGTCCTTCCAAATGAGCGTCTTCGTTACCTGGTTAATCGAATGTTAGGCGTTCATATCCGGGCTGTCGGCTTTGCCCTGGCCAACTTTCACCATTGCCGGTCGGATGAGCCGATCGTGGAGCATATAGCCGCGCTGAAACTCCTCAACGACGATGTCGCCGCCGTCGCTCTCGACGCTTACCGCCTCGTGGATGCTCGGATCGAACGGTTTGCCGACGGCTTCGATCGGTTTGACACCTTCTGCTTCGAGCACCGACCACATCTTTCGTTCGATCAGAAGCATTCCCTGTACCCAGGGATTTTCGCGATCATTCTGTGGAACGGCGTCGATGGCCCGGTGGAAATCGTCGATCACCGGCAGGAGGCGAGCGATGACGTGCTCCGCCGCATAGCGGCGTGCGACCTGCATCTCCTGTTCCATGCGCCGTCGGTAATTAATCAGTTCGGCGCGGGTGCGCTGCGCCTGATCGAGATATTCGGCCGAACGAATTCGTTCCATTTCTAACTCGTCGGCCAGATTCGTACCTACGATTTCGGGTTCCTCCGTGTCATGCATCGCCTCCGATTCGCTTCTGTTGGCCTCGACAACCTGCTCGCGTGGCGTCTCGGCGCGCTGGTTCGCATCCTCGTTCTGATTCCTCATGCCCCTGTCCATAGTGCTGATATCCTCACGATGGCTGCTGCAAGTAGACGTCGTCGCCGTGTTCATTCGCGTAGACCGTCTCGAGCAAATCGCTGAGCAGTTGCGCGACATAGCGCACGGTTGATATCGAGCGGCCATACGCCATGCGCGTCGGCCCAAGCACTCCGACGAGACCGGTCAGCGTTGTCGGAATCCCATAGGTGGAAACGACGACCCCGAACTGATGCAACTCTTCCGACCAATTCTCTGTCCCAATAAAGACTTGAACGTCGTCTTCAAAGTCCATCTGCGGAGAGAGGGCCGCGAGAATCGCGCCACCGCGCAAAAGCTCCAGCAGGCGGAGCGCGAAAAGGCTCTGGGAGAACTCAGGTTGCTGCAGCGCGCGTTCCAATCCTTCGGAAAAAACCTGGCTCTGCCCCTGCCGCGTCGTCAGATTCAACGCCTCGACGATGCGCAGACGCACGATTGATTCGAAATCGTCCGCGACCGGCAGCTCGCCGACAATGTCGCGCGCGCTCTTGTTGTTCAACTCAGCGTTGAGTTTCCGGCTGAGCGTGCTCAGTTCTTCCTGCTCGAGCGTCGTATCCGGCGTCAGAATGAGCTCCTGCACGCCGCCGGACTGCGTCACGACGACCAGCAATACGACCTGATCGCGCAGGCTGATGAGTTCGACGTGGCGCAGGCGCTCAACGCTGCTGCGTGGCGGCGTAACCAGCGCCAGGTTGCCGCTGACATCCGCCATGATCGACGCCGCGAGCTTGGCCCAGGCCTCGATTTGCGATTCAACCTGACCGAACTGGTGTCGAATGCGCAACTCTTCAGCCGGCGGCAGCCGCAAATCATCCAGCAGATTTTCGACGTAGTAGCGGTAGCCGAGATCGGTCGGCACGCGGCCGGCCGACGTGTGCGGATGCTGCAAGAAGGCGCGCTCTTCAAGCTCGCCCATCTCGTTGCGCACGGTGGCCGGGCTTACGCCGATCCGGTAGCGATCAATAAGTGTTTTCGAGCCGACCGCGCGACCAGTC
>JAICWZ010000474.1 GCA_025966355.1 Thermomicrobiaceae bacterium | reverse complement strand
TTGCGCGGCGAACTATTGGAGCCGTCCTTCGAGCGAGCCGAGGGTGAATGGGCGCTGGAACGAGCGGAGGTCGCGAATCTCAAGAAGCTGGCGCTCTTCGTCGCCGGGCTTGCCGTGGAACGGTTCGGTCGCGCGCTTGAGCGTGAACAGGAGGTGCTTGCGGCCATCGCGAACATCGTCATCGAGGCGTTCGCGGCCGAATCAGCGTTGCTGCGTGCGATGCAGGTCGAGAGCCCGGTCGCGTCGACCATGGCCCGTGTCTATCTCGATTCAGCGCTGGAGACCGGGTTACGTGAGGCGACCTACGGCTTATCGCGACTGGCGGGTGGGGATGATCTTCGTACCTATCTTTCGATCGCACGCCGGCTGACACGCCGCGAACCGTTCGACATCGTGGGAGCCGAGCGAGAAATCGCGGCGAATGTCATCGAGTCCCGGGGATATCCCACCTTTGTACCGAAGTAGCAGCAAGCCGGTTCACCATGCTATTCTTCGGCAACGGGAAACAACAGAGATGTGACTGCGTTCTTCCCCCATGTGAGTTGAGAGAACGCGATCGATGCTGCGTCACCGTGTTCCGATTGTCAGCGGTCCGTGTGCTGGAAAGCGACGTGGAGGGAGCTTCCGATGGATGGCCTGATGATGGATTTTCAGTTGACGTTGCCGGCGATCTTGCGTCGCGCCGACGCCTATTTCGGACTGAAGGAGATCGTCAGCCGCGAACCGGATCGATCGTTGCACCGCTACACGTATCGCGAGATGGCGGAGCGTGCGAAGCGTCTGGCTGTCGCGTTGCGGAATCTCGGCATCCAACCTGGCGATCGCATCGGAACGCTTGCCTGGAATCATCATCAGCACCTCGAAGCGTATTTCGGTGCCCCGCTGTCCGGCGGCGTCCTGCACACGCTCAACCTCCGGCTCCATCCGACCGATCTCGCGTACATCATCAACCACGCCGACGATCAGGTGATTCTGGTCGATGACGTGCTCTGGCCGCTATTCGAAGCGATTCGCGGCGCGGTTCATCCGAAGCACGTTATTGTCTTCACCCATCCAGGGGCGCCATCTGCCGATCACGAAGGGGCACTCGATTACGAAGAAGTGCTGGCGAGCGCCGATATTAGCGACTTCTCCTACCCAGAATTCGATGAGGAACAGGCAGCGGCGCTCTGCTACACATCGGGCACGACCGGTCGGCCCAAGGGCGTGCTCTATTCGCATCGCGCGATTGTGCTGCATTCCTTCGCGACGGCGTTGACCAGCCCCGCCAGTATCGGCGAGCTCGAAACGGTTATGCCGGTTGTACCGATGTTCCACGTCAACGCCTGGGGCATGCCGTTTACTTCGACGATGATGGGGGCGAAGCAGGTCCTCCCCGGTCCGTACCTCGATGGCGCCAGCTTGTTGGAATTGTTGGACCACGAGAAGGTGACGCTCTCCTGCGGAGTCCCGACGCTCTGGCTTGGCGTCTTGCAACTCCTTGACAAGGAACCGGGGAAGCACGACCTCTCGCGCCTGAAGGCGTTGCTTTCGGGCGGGCAGGCTGCACCGGAATCGATGGTACGCGGTTTTCTCGAACGACATGGGGTTCATGTCTACCAGGGCTGGGGAATGACCGAAACGACGCCGGTCGCGGCGATCTGCTATAGCCCTGACGAGAACGGGGATCTGACAGAGGACGAAAAGTACGCGTACTTGATCAAGCATGGCCGTCCGTTGCCGTTCGTCGAGATGCGCGTGCGTAACGGGGACAGCATCGCTCCGTGGGACGGCATGACGATGGGCGAGCTTGAGGTACGCGGACCATGGGTAGCCGCCTCGTATTTCGACATGCCGGAAGCGGCGAACCAATTTACTGACGATGGCTGGTTCCGGACGGGTGATATCGCGACGATTGATGAACTCGGTTATATGGAGATTCGCGATCGGCTCAAGGACGTCATCAAGTCGGGCGGCGAATGGATCAGTTCGCTGGCGCTTGAAAATGCGCTGATGGGCCATCCCGCTGTCGCCGAGGCCGCGGTGGTCGCGGTGCCCGATCCACACTGGCTCGAGCGACCGGTCGCGGTCGTCGTCTTGCGCGAGGGCCAGACCGCGACCGAAGATGAATTGCGCGCCTTCCTGGCGCCCAACTTCGCCAAGTGGTGGCTGCCGGATGCGTTCGAATTTCGCGATGCGATTCCGCGCACCTCGACCGGCAAGTTCCAGAAGTCGGCGCTGCGTGATGAGCTCGCGCCGAAGTACCAGCAACTGAGGAGCGAACAGCCCGCGAGCTAGCAGACGAGAGCGCCTCTCCCGCGTCTCTGCGCGGGTTGTTGGTACCGACGACATAAAAGCCCGCTTTCCAAACGGAAAGCGGGCGGTTTAGAGCGGGAGACGAGACTCGAACTCGCGACAACC
>JAICWZ010000537.1 GCA_025966355.1 Thermomicrobiaceae bacterium | reverse complement strand
GCGACCGGCACGGCGTGAATCTCTGAGGATGCCGGGTTCGATGTATCGGTGCGCGTGTAGACCAGCTCACCGCTGTGCACCTCTGGATTGGTGTTCGTACCCGTGTTCGTCGTCGCCGGGAACTCAGCCGCGGTCTGCAGGTCGTAGCCGACCAGATCGGTACGGATCAAGCTGCCGCGCGCGATGTTGCCCAAGCCGATCGCGTCGCCGGAGTAGCTGTAGTCCTGCCAGAAAACATAGCGACCGTTGATCGTCGGGTTCTGCCCCGGATGCCAACTGCTGTCCGATGCTTCGGCGAGCTGGGTCGTCTGACCGCTGGCGAAGTTGAGCAGGTAGACATTGAAATTCGTCGAGTAGACGAGCAGTTGGCCTTGCAGATCGTAGCCCGGTCGCTGCAGCGGCCCAAGATAGGCACCCGGACCGGCGTTGTCGAAGTAGCCCTCGGTGATCTGTGTCGGACTCGTGTCCGAGAGCTGCCGCGCCATCAATGTCCAATGCACCGAATGCATCGACTCCTGCGTCGCGTCGATCCAGACGACACGGTCGCCGTCGATGGCCGGCCGGAAGATCCCAGGAGAACCGGTGCTCGTGTTATAGGGCACTACGTCGAGCGTAATCGGTGCGTCGCTCGTCGACAGATCGCGCGCCAGCAGTGTTGATTGCCACAGACCCGACGAGTCCGGCCCTGAGCTGACCCAGACGACCCAGTTGCCGGAGATTGCCGGTGCGGTCTCAGAGGCAGCAGTGGCGGCGACGGTGAACGTCGACTTGGTCGAGAGGCTGATCCCTTTAATATCGAAGGCGTTGGTCAACGGATCGCCTTCGACCCAGACGACGCGATCACCCGAGACATCGGGCGAGAACTGATCGCTCGGGCCGCCGGCGATCAGAGTGCCCGACGTCGCACCGACCGTCAGCGCGTAGATATCGAATGACTGACCCGGATTCTCGGCCTGCCAGACAACGGTTTGCCCATCAGTCCGAGGGCTCATACCCGGCGCAATGGACGACGTGCTATCCCGTGCCAGCGCCGCCGCGCCGCCGGACAGAAGCGACGCGCAGAGTACCAGCAGTCCCACACGCCGTAGACACTGCCCCATGTTCATCCCTTCCCCTTACTTCGATGATACTGGGAGATGCGTATATTCTAATGGACGTAGGCGTCGATAGACCAAAGGAGGCGCGAGCGATGCGGGCCCAATCGCTATTCCTCGTTGGACCAGAGCAACTTGCCTGGATCGCCGCCGATCTTGCCGAGCCCGGCCCAGATGAACTGCTGGTCGAGACGATCGCCGGAGCCATCAGCATCGGCACTGAGCTACCGCATTATCTCGGCCAATCGCGCGGCACGAATAAAACGTACCCGGCGATGACCGGCTACGAGAGCGTCGCACGCGTACTCGCTTGCGGATCGAACGTCACCAATGTGCGTCCAGGCGACCGCATCGTCGCGTTCTACGGCCACCGCACCCATGCTGTCATCCCAGCGACGAAGGCGCTGCCGGTGCCGGGCGGCGTCGACGACGACGTCGCGCTCCTCGCGATCCTTAGCTGCGACGTCGCCAAAGGAATTCGCAAGCTGGCGCCACTGACCGACGATCCCGTGCTGGTCACCGGCGCGGGCACGATCGGCCTCCTCACGCTCTGGGTGTTATTACGCTACGGCATACATCACGTCGATGTCTGCGAACCACAGGCGAAGCGGCGCCAATTGGCAACCCGATTCGGTGCCCGTGCGGTCTTCACGCCAGACGAGCAGGATCGGAACTCCGACGGCTACGCGTACGGCTTCGAATGCTCCAGCCGCGATGCCGCGTTCGGGCTGCTGCAACATAAGATCCGTCCCGACGGTTCGATCTGCATACTCGCCGACGGCAACCTCGAACCGCTGACGCTCCGACCAGAGTTCCACCAGAAAGAGCTGCACGTCGTCGGCTCCAGCGACGGCTGGGACTATCAGGATCACGCCCGCTGGTTCTTCGAACAACTACACGAGCCATCTAATGACCAGCCGGCG
>JAICWZ010000069.1 GCA_025966355.1 Thermomicrobiaceae bacterium | reverse complement strand
TTTCCATCGCCATCATGTGCGCCACCCGGGCGGCACCAGGACAGTGCGGTCAGGTGGGTGTGACGAAGACCTGGATATGCACCGGGTCGGTCAACGCCGCCAGCGTTTCGAGAGTCGCTGGTTCCAGGCTCGTTGTGCGGTTGGAAAGATCGATCAGATCGTCAAGCAGGGTGGCGAATTCGTAGCCGGAGGGCGCACCGATGAAGCGCACCTTCCCCTTATTTTCGCCTTCGAGCACGAGCGCAGGAATCTGGTTGATTCCGGCGGCACGCGCCTCTTCGCGCTCGGCATAGAAATCGTGGACCTCGAGCGTCAGCTTATCCGAGAGTTCGACCAGCTCTTCGAGCAGCTGCTGCGTCACCTCGCACATCGGGCACTCCGGCCGGCCCGGCACCACCAGCTTCGACGCGCCCTGTGTGTAGAGGCGCAGCGTGACATCGCCTACCAGCTTCTCATCGAAGAGCGAGCGAACGTATTGTTGATCTTCCGGCGAAATGATCGGCATGGATCTTGATCCTCTCACATCGGGCGCGGTCCCGTTTTACGCGCGAACGCCGTCTTCCTAGACCCTAACAGAGAAGCGGCCGGCGCGACAGTGATGGACCGTGCTCTCGGGTCACAAAGAGTGCCGGGTGAGTCGATTCGTATCGTAAACTGACGTCATGGACACGGACACGGACAGCGATATGGATGCGCCTGAACCAGAACTGCCCATCGATCGCCCGCGACGCCGCTCGCGTGGCTGGACCTACCTGGGGCTTGCGGCGATCTTCCTGCTTGCCGCTTGTTTCAGCGCCTCGCTGGCGCTCATTACCAACTGGAGCATCCATCGGGGGCCGAAGACCACTGCTGCCGAGCCGGTCGCGACGATCGTCGTCGACGCGCCACAATCGATCTCTGGTCCGGCGCTGGCCATGGCGCTGCCCAAAGGCTGCACCTTCATGACCAAACAGGTCGATGCCGACGGCGGCAACTGGTGGTTCACCTCCAGCAGCCCACATCCGCTCCGAGTCCTGATCGCGACCTCCCGGCTCGAGACGTCTTCGCATCTGAGCGACGACTATTTCCAGCATGTCGTCGGGGTCGTCGAGCAAGCGGCCGGCGATCAGATCATCGGCGACGCCACCGTGCAGGCGAACAACATCGGCAACTACGCCGGTGAGCGCGGCGGCTACGATCTCTATTCGCCGGAAGCGGGCCACCAGCACGCCGAAGCGCTGCTCGTGCGGCGTGAGCACGACGATCTCTTCATCGTCATCTACGGCGATTTCGCCAGCCGCCAGCAACTTCAGACCGCCGCGCAAAAAATCTTCGGATCGCTTATCGTCGATCCGACACCGCCCGCCTATGATCTGCACAGCGTCTGAGAATCGGCCCTTCAGGAAAGGTGATCTCACGTGGCCAAACTGCTGATCGGAACCTCTGCCTGGAGCGATCACGATCCGTTCTACCCGACCGGTCTGAAATCGACCGACCAGCTTCCCTTCTACGCCAACTATTTCCCGATCGTCGAAGTCAACACGACCTACTACCGAGTGCCGTCGCGTAAGACGGTCGAGGGCTGGGTTAACCGTTCGCCCGATGGCTTCACCTTCGATGTCAAGCCGCCACGGGAACTCACCAGCACGCCGGAAGAGCCGGGCGGATCACAGCCCGAACCGGACGCCGATCTCGCCAGCGCCTTTGCCGGCGCCCTCGAACCGCTGCGCGAATCGGGCAAGCTCGGCGCGCTCACCTTCCAGTTCCCACCGTCGTATCGCAACACCGAGGAGCATCAGGAGTACATCAAGCTCCTGCCCGAACTGCTGCCCGGATTCGACCTGGCGGTCGAGTTCCGGCGGCGCGACTGGCTCGACGAAGAGCATGCCGATGCCACCATCGCGCTGCTCGAAGACGCCGGTCTCAGTTACACGATGGCCGATGAGCCACAGATGGGCAGCGGCTCGGTGCCGCCTGTCTTCGGCGTGACCAATCCGAAACTCGCGCTCATTCGCTTCCATGGGCGGAATTATCAGACCTGGTATCACTTCGGCGGGTCGAGCCGCGATCGCTTCAACTGGGAGTACAGCACCGCCGAACTGGAAGAATGGCGTGAAAAGATCGAATCAGCCGGCGCCGTCGCCGAGACGATTCACATCTTCTTCAACACGAACTACGGCGACCAGGGACCGCGGAACGCCTACGTGCTGATGGACATGCTCGACATCGACCATCCGCCGCTCCCCTCGGCCCCGGAGCAGCGCACGCTCTTCGACGAATAAGCGCACTCTCAGCAAACGGTCACAGCAATCTCGTCATCCTGAATCGCAGTGAAGGATCTCTTCCCCGTTTCCCGAACGTCGTGCTTGGGGAACAAAGAGGAGATTCTTCGCTGCGGCTCAGAATGACGAAGAGCTTAGGCTAGTTCGAGGAGCCGGTCGGCCAGATCGGTCAGTTCCTGCCGGCTCTGGAGGACTGCCAGCCAGCGTTCGGGGATCGCCGAGGCGCCGTAGCGCGCACCGGCCAGCGCGCCGGAGACCGCACCGCTTGAATCGGCATCGCCGCCGAGATTGACCGCCGCGACGACGACATCCTCGAAGCTGTCGTGATTGACGAACGCCCAGAAGGCCGCGCCAAGCGTATGCAAAACGTAGCCTCCGCTGCGGACATCCGCGCGTCCGATGGTCGCGGTTCGTTCGAGCGTCGCCCGCACCTCCGGCTCTTCGATCCCTTCCGCGGCCGCCGCCAGCACGTTCTCGGAGCCGTGAAGCAGCACGGCGATCGCCTGGCAGAGCGCGACACACGACCAGGTGCAACGCGGATCGGCGTGGGTAATGCGCGAAATGTCGATGCTCTGCCGAATGAGCGCCGCGGGGTCATTCCGGCAGGCGAGCCCGATCGGGGCCGCGCGCATCACGGAGCCGTTACCAGCGCCTGAATCGCCCTTGCGTGCCGCAGTTCGGGCACCAGCCTCGTCCCAGGGCATACCAGCCGCCAGGTAGCCGAGCGACTGCAGCGTCGTGTTGCCGATATCCTTCGGCATACTCTCCATCCACTGCACGAAGCGCGCGCCGATATCAGCCGGATCGATCCGTCCAAGCTCCGCGATGCTCCGCGCGATGGCGAGCGCCATCTGCGTATCGTCGGTGTACTCACCCGGCTTCGTATCGAGCCAGCCGCCACCGAGCATCTCCCGCACGACACCATAGCGCAACGCGATCTCGTCGCGATTGATGAACTCGACCGGCGCGCCGAGTGCGTCGCCGGCCGCCAGCCCCAGCAAGCAGCCTCGATAGCGATCACGCAATTTCTCGAACTCGATGTCGTCCATACTCACCTCGTCCCGGCAGACCGGTCGTTTCCCGATTTCACATCCGCCATGATACACAGTCTTAGTATGCAAAGAGATGTTGTTCGAGTTGTCATGCCACTCGGTTTGATGCAGATTTGTCATATCTTTATTCGGACACGATCAGTATATTCAGGGCCAGATGGCTTCTGTGAAGACGGGGATAGCGATTTCGATGCAGAAATCAGGTCACACACTATCGCGTCATGCCACACATATTCTATAACAAGATGAGTTGTTATGTCTTGACTTTGTCTGAGAGCGTTGCTATGATGCGCGCGATGTCGCCTGACGATGTCATGGATATAACCGGTAAAGCGCTACGAATCCGGGAGTTTCTTCAGTGAGTCCGAGATCAAACCAGCGCGAATCCCCGCCGGATATCTGGACGTTCACCTACGTCTTCTTCTCCAATGGCACTCCCTTCGACGCGCCAAACCGCAGCGATACCTGTCGCCCCGCCTAATCCAACCTGCCCAATTCATGCGCGTGGCTCGTCAGCATGACGCGCGAGCCTCGCTGATTGACCTATCGCTCGGAACATCTTCGGATGGCGGAACACCCACAATGAATCGACACATCCTGCGACAGACGAGGCGCGCGTGACGCACACCTATTATCCGGTCGCGCTCGACCTCGATCAGAAGAACTGCCTGCTGGTGGGCGGCGGCGAGATCGCCGAAGGCAAGCTCGAGGCGCTCATCGGCGCTGGTGCTCGCCTCACGGTCGTCAGTCCGGACGTCCGACCGCGCTTTGTCGAGCTCGCGATTGCCGGTCAATTGGAGTTGCATCGACGCGACTACCATCCCGAAGACCTGGTCGGCGCCTGGCTCGTTATCGCCGCGACCGAAGATCGCGCGCTGAACGCGCGCATCGCGGGCGACGCACGGGCAGCCGGTATCCTGGTCAACGCCGTCGACGATCCACCGAACTGCGACTTCTTCGCGGTTTCGGTCGTGAGTCGCGGCGACCTGCAAATCGCGATTTCGACCAACGGTCGCAGTCCGGCCTTCGCGCGCTGGATGCGCGAGTCGCTCGATACCAGCCTGCCGACCGAATATGGCGACCTGCTCAGCCTGCTCGGCGACATTCGCGACCGGATTCGGCAAATCGGTCCGGTGCCGCCGTACGGGCAGTGGCGCGATGCGATCACAGACGATGTGCTCCACACGCTCCAGCTTGGCGATCGTGCGACGGCGCACGCCAGACTCTGGGAAGCCTTGACCGAGCCGCAGCCGGTCACGACGTCGTCAGAGAGCGGCCGTTAGCGATGCGAAACGGCATGGTTTCGCTGGTTGGCGCCGGTCCCGGTGATCCCGAACTCATCACCGTTCGTGGTCTGGCTCGCCTGCGTTCGGCCAACGTGCTCGTCTACGACCGGCTCGTTCATCCCGCACTCGTCGCCGAGGCGCCGGATGAGGCAGAGCGCATCTATGTTGGCAAAGCCGCCGGTAAAACGACGCTCGATCAACAGACGATCGAGGCGCTCCTGATCGAACGCGCGCGTCGTGGGCTGTGGGTCGTGCGCCTCAAAGGCGGCGATCCATTCGTCTTCGGTCGCGGTGGCGAGGAGTTAGCCGCGCTCATCGGCGCAGGCGTTCCGGTCGAAGTCGTGCCGGGCGTCACGTCGGCGATCGCGGCGCCCGCCGCGGCCGGCATCCCGGTAACCCATCGGCATTTCGCCTCGGCCGTCACCTTCGTCACCGCCCACGAAGACCCGGCCAAAATCACATCGAGCGTCGACTGGGATTGGCTCGCTCGCGCCAGTGGAACACTGGTCATCCTGATGGGCCTCCGGCAGGTCTGGGCGATCTGTACACGGCTGATCGCGGCCGGACGGGAAGCCGATACACCAGCGGCCGTCATCGCCTCGGGTACGCTACCCGAGCAACGCGTCGTGCGCTCCAGTCTGGGTGGCCTGGCGGCTGCCGTCGCTGATGCCCGGTTACGCTCGCCCGCGCTGATCGTGATCGGCGACGTCGTCCGCTTCGCTGATCTCTTCGACCAGTCAGCATCACAACCGTTTTCGTCAATTCTCGCGTCTCAAATCGCATGCAACTAACAAGAGCGATACACGGGAGATACCGCAATGCACTCTTTGCACAGACACGAAAAGCTTAATCAGGTCGAAGAATGGAAGCTGGCGCGTCATCCGCTCGATGTGCGCGACGCCATTATCGAGCGCTATGCGATCGAGGGTGCGGCCAGCATCCAGAGCGTCGAAGGGGAGATTGAACGGCTCAAATGGGTCGGCATCTATCCCCAGCGGCAGGGCGGTGACGCCTTCATGCTGCGCATCAAGGTGCCGGGCGGCCAGCTGACCTCGGAGCAGGCGGCCGTCATCGGCGGCATTGCTGACGAATTTGCTCGCGGTCCAGAGCCGAATCCGGTCTTCGGTGACGCTTACCTCGATCTGACGACGCGCCAGGATATTCAGATGCACTGGATCGAGATCGGTGCGGTCCCGGAGATCTGGCGGCGCCTGGAGGCGGTCGGGGTGACAACGGTGCAAGCATGCGGCGATTCGGCGCGTAACGTCCTCTGCTGCCCGGTTTCCGGCATCGACCATCACGAAGTGCTGGATGCCTTTCCGGTCGCCCAGGCGATCTCACACTTCTTCACCGGCAATCGCGATTATGCCAATCTGCCACGCAAGTTCAAGATGAGCGTCACCGGCTGTATCGAAGACTGCGCGCAGTCCGAGATCAATGACATCGGCCTCGTGCCGGCGCGGCTTGACGACGGCACGGCCGGCTTCAACCTGCTGGTTGGCGGCGGCCTCTCCGACGGCGCACGGCTCGCCAGCGATATCGATGTCTTCATCGAACCCGAGCAGGCGGTCGAATTGACGCGCGGCATCGCGCAGCTCTACGGCGAGCTCGGCAATCGCAACAATCGCTGGATCAATCGGATGCGCTATCTGGTACAGGAACTCGGTCCGGAGACGTTCCGCGCGGAACTCGACCGGCGCGTCAATTTCAGCCTGCGGCCAGCCGGCGAGCATCTGACGAAGCGCTATCGCGGCGATCACATCGGCGTCCATCCACAACGGCAGGATGGCTACTCCTATGTCGGGCTGAACGTCCCGGTCGGGCGGATGGCCGGCACGGACTTGATCGCCGCCGCGTGGCTCGCCGCTGAGTACGGCGATGGGCAGATCCGTTTGGCGACCGATCAGAATCTCATTCTTACCGGAGTACCCGATGAACGGATCCCCGAACTACTGGCCGAGCCGCTGCTTAACGTGTATTCCCCGACTCCCAAGCCGTTCACACGCGGCGTGGTCGCCTGCACCGGCAGCGAGTTCTGCCGCTTCGCCATCGTCGAAACGAAGGCCCGCGCCGTCGCCTGGGCGCGCTACCTCGACGAGCATGTGACGCCGAACGGCAACGGCATCATCCGTATGCACTTCTCCGGTTGCTCTGCCTCCTGCGCGCAGCCGCAGATCGGCGATATCGGCTTTCGCGGCGAAGTCGCCAACACGCCAGACGGCCTGGTCGAGGGTGTCGACATCGGCCTCGGCGGCAGCCTGGGACGCGACGCCGCATTTATCGACTGGGTCGAGGGCGCTAAGCCGGTCGACGACGTGCCGGCCGCGCTGGTCGGGCTGTTCGATCGCTTCGCCGCGGAGCAGCGGCCGGATGAACGCTTTCACGAATGGGCGCGCCGGACGCCGAACGCCGACCTGCGCCAGACGCTGCGCGACGGGAACGGGGGCTAATGGCCGGTTTTGCCATCCGCGACGTCATGAACGGCATCGAAGAGGCACCGGGCAAGGTCTGGTTCTGGGATCTCGAACGCGCCGTCATCGACGCCGAACGCTGCATTCAGTGCGGCACCTGCATCGCCGCCTGTCCCTCCGATTCGATCGGCATCGGCTCCGATGATCTCCCGAAGCTGGTGAAGATGTGTACCGGCTGCTCGCTCTGCTGGGATTTTTGTCCACGCGGTGGCCTGCGCTACGAAGCGGCCTGGAAGATCTCCGGCAACGATGCCTCCAGCAGCGCGCTCGGCCGCACCGAAGCGACCTACACCGCCCGCGTACGTCAGAACATCCCGCGCGCGCAGGATGGCGGCGTGGTCAGCGCCCTGCTCATTGCGCTCCTCGAAGCGGACGACATCGACGGTGCGCTGCTGGCGCGCCCCAGCGAGCGCGAGCCGTGGAAGGGAGAGGCGTTCCTGGCGCGCACGCCAGAGGACGTGATCGCCTGCGCCGGTAGTTTCTATAACCAGACGATGGCGCTCGGTCACCTGGACCTCGCCCGCTACGACCTGCCACCGAATCCGCGCATCGCGCTGGTCGGCACCCCGTGCGAGATCGAGGGGTTCAAAGCGATGCAGGCGCGTCCCTGGAACTGGGGCGCCTCGCGCGTTGAGGCGGTGACCCTCACCATCGCGCTCCTTTGCACGAAAAGCTTCAACTACGAGCAGCTGATGCTCGGGGAGATCGAAGCGAAACGCGGCATCCCGTTAAGCCGCATCGGCAAGATCGATATCGTGCACGGCAAGCTCTTCCTCTTCGATCACGCCGGTGAATTGCTGCTCGACGAGCCGATCCGCAATTTCCACGGCGCCATGCTCAAGGGTTGCGACGAATGCTCCGACTTCTTCGGCCACACGGCCGATATCTCGGTCGGCAGCGTCGGTAGCCAAAACGGCTATTCAAGCGTCCTCATCCGCTCCGACGCGGGCCAGGCGGCCTTCGCTCAAGTGCGCGACCGGCTCGAAATTCGCGAGCTTGACCGGCCACAGGCGCTGGAAAAGCTCAATGCACTCGACAAGCGAACGGCGTTCAGCACGCTCAAGCGGCCGTTCGAT
>JAICWZ010000082.1 GCA_025966355.1 Thermomicrobiaceae bacterium | reverse complement strand
GCCGGTATCGGCGTCAAACCGTCGGGCACCGATCGGCCGATCGACTTCCTGCTGCCGGGGATGCTGGCACTCGCCGTCATGTCGACCGGACTCGTCAGCCTCAGCATTCGCACCGCCTACGAGCGCAACTACGGCGTCCTGAAACGGCTCGGCAGCACACCGCTCTCACGCGGGCAACTGCTGATCGCCAAGATCATCTCGGTGATCGCCGTCGATATTCTCGACATCATCATCTTGATCGGGATCGCCTATTTCTTTTTCGACTGGCATCCGACCGGCGCGCTGCCGATCGCGATCTTCGCGCTGATCCTCGGCACCGCCACCTTCTCCAGCTTCGGCTTGATGCTGGCCGGCTCGGTTCGCCCCGAGACGACGCTGGCGGCAGCCAACACGCTCTTCTTTCTCTTCCTGCTGCTCGGTGGTATCGCCTGGCCGCTGGATAAGCTGCCGTCGTTCCTCTCGGTTCCGGCGCGCATCTTCCCATCGAGCGCTTTCGCCGACGCCCTGCGTGATTCGCTCGCCAAGAATCCAAGCTTTTCGCTCTGGAACATCCTGATCCTGGCCGCCTGGGGCGTCGTCACCCTCGCAATCGCCAGCCGCACGTTCCGCTGGGAGTAGCGCGGCACAGGGCGCGCCTGACGGGCGCGTGGGCGTCATGAATGACGCGCCCTACATCGTAGGGGTTTGATTGATCAAACCCACGCGCCCGTCAGGCGCGCCATCGTACGCCGCTACTCCCAACGGAACGTTCGGCTGGCGATTACGAGCGTCACGACTCCCCAGGCGGCCAGAATCAGAATGTTCCAGAGCGAGAAGCTCGGATTCTTGGCGAGCGAATCACGCAGGGCGTCGGCGAAGGCGCTCGACGGAAAGATGCGCGCCGGAATTGAGAGGAACGACGGCAGCTTATCCAGCGGCCAGGCAATGCCACCGAGCAACAGGAAGAGGAAGAAGAGCGTATTGGCCGCCGCCAGCGTCGTTTCGGGGCGAACCGAACCGGCCAGCATCAGGCCGAAGCTGGAGAAGGTCGCCGTGCCGAGGATCAGAGCGAAGATGGCGATCGGCAGCGCGCCGGTCGGGTGCCAGTCGAACAGGAAATAGGCAATCCCGATTAAGATGATGATGTCGAGAATATCGACCGCGATCACCGAGATAATCTTCGCAATCAGCAGTTGTCCGCGCGAGAGCGGCGTGCTGCCGAGCCGTTTCAGCACCCCGTAGTTGCGTTCGTAGGCGGTGCGAATGCTGAGGCTGACGAGTCCGGTCGACATGACGGCCAGCGCCAGCATCCCCGGCAGCAGGAAGTCGATCGGTCGATCGGCGCTCGATGGCTTGACGCCGATGCCGGCGAAGAAGATGAGCAATACCGGTGGGAAGATGACGGTGATCAGCATCCCTTCAAACTGACGCAGCGTCAGCATCAGCTCCATCTTCGTCTGGGCCATAAGGGCTTTCATCTGTTGGTCTCTCGATCTGGTCATTCGCGAAGCTCGTGTCCGGTCAGGCGGAGGAAGACCTCCTCCAGCGATTCATGGCCGACGCGCAGGTCGTTGAGCAGGATCCCCCGGTCGCGCCCCCAGCTGGTGAGTTCGACGAGCAGGTCAAGCGGTCGCGCGGTCTGCATCACGTAGAAGCCGGGCCGCTCCTCGCGAGCGCCGTGGGCCGATGGCAAGCGGCTGAGCAGCGCCGTATCGAGCCCGGCCGGGCCGGTGAACTGCACTTCTTCGGCGCTCGTCTGCGTCAGGACACGCGGCTCTTCGAGCGCCAGCAGGCGACCGTGATCGATGATGGCGACGCGATCGGCCAGCCGTTCGGCTTCCTCCATGAAATGAGTCGTGAGCAGGATCGTCAGGCCGCGATCGCGCAGCGTTTGCAGGATCTCCCATGTCATATGGCGCGCCTGCGGGTCCATCGCCGTCGTCGGCTCGTCGAGGAAGAGGAGTTCCGGCTTGCCGATGAGCGCGGACGCCAGCGCGAGGCGGCGTTGCTGCCCGCCGGAAAGCTGGCGAAAACGCGTGTTGGCCGACTCCTCAAGGCCGACCAGTTCGATCAGCTTTTTGGGATCTTCGGCGTCGCGGTAGAAGTCGTGGAAGAGATTCAAGATTTCGAGCGGGGTAACAGTCGGATAGACACCGGCGCTCTGCAACATAACGCCGATGCGCTGCTTGAGTTCGGCGCCGTCTCGGATCGGATCGAGCCCGAGAACGCGTACCTCTCCAGCGTCCGGCGTCCGGTAGCCTTCCAGCATCTCAACGGTCGTCGTCTTGCCGGCGCCGTTCGGACCGAGCAGGGCGAAAATCTCGCCGCGCCAGACGCTGAAGCTCAGTTCATCGACCGCGCGCCGTTCTCCGTAGCTCTTAACCAGGCTACGGACGCTTATGGCATCGTGCAACGTGTTCGTCGACTTCTCTCCTGTTTCGACCATGTCTGCGTCACGTACCGGAAAAGTTGATCTGGTAGAGCGCCATATAGATTATCCAGCCGCTCAGCGCGACGTACAACCAGAGTGGCAGTGTCTTGCGCGCCAGCTGTTTGTGCCGCGCGAACTGCTTCGTCAAGGCGCGATAGAGCACGATCAGGACGAGCGGAATGATTGCCGTCGCCAGGATCGTATGCGCAATCAGAATCGCCAGATAGACGCCACGGATAACGCCATGGCCAGCGAAGATCTTGGTCGGCTCGGTCAAATAGCGATAGATGTAGACGACCAGAAAGAGCGCGGCGAAGGTGCAGGCGGTGAGCATCGCGTTCCGATGCCGCATGATCTGCTTGTGGCGGATGAAGTAGTAGCCAAAGAGAAGCGACACCCCGCTAATGAGGATCAAGCTGGTGTCGATCAGTGGAAGCCAGTGCGCCATCGAGATGTGTGGCCCTTACACGCCCGCCGCGAGTCGTCCACGCATTGTAGGTCGATGCGTAAGCCGGGCGCGGTCAGGAAAATCCCGCGCCGGTTCCAGCCGAGCTCCGGTTTAGGTTTGCGTGGCCAGGATCGCCGAATTTGCGCGCCTCCGGGGCATCGCTTCATCAAGCAGCGGTTGTAGCACGCAGATCATGCGCGTCAACTCCTGACTCACCTCGGCGGTAAGGTCATCCGTCAATGGCTGGTAGGGGATGAGCCGGAAGAGATGGCCCCAGGAATTGGTCCAGCGTTCGAGTTCAACGGTGGGGCCGAGTTCGTGCTTGATTTCGACGATGCGGGCGTCGAAGAAGCGAAGCAATCGCTCGGTGCTTTCCGGCCCATCCTCGAAGTGCAGGCCGACCTCGATATGCCGGTCGCGTCCATTGGTCCAGATCTCGTAATGCACGCGCGGACGGCCGTAGCTGAGCTTGAAGTTTTCGGCACCGGTCCAAACCTGGAAGTCGCGCAGCGTTTCGGGAAGCGACTGCCGTAGCGCCTCGGCGACATCGTGGAAGAAGTCGCGTCGAGTGAGGTGGTTCGGTTGTTGTCGTGTCGCTGTGCGATTGATCGCGGTTGGCATTGCTCGCTCGACTTGCTCGCTCAGGGGCCGATAACGATCGGTCGACGACGGCTGACCATGATGCGGGTGCCGCGTGACGTCCGAAGCATACGCCGCTCGGGCGGCGTTGCCGATGCGGCCAGCAAGTCGATCGTCGCGCGATTGGCAACGAGATGCGCTTTGGCGGTGAGGCGCAGGTGCTCGCCGTGCGCCGTCTCGTCCGGCACTTCCGTTACCCAGGAAGCGACCGTTACACCGGGATAGCGTGCCGCCGGACTGCGCCGGGCACGTTCCTGACCGGCCGGATAGCTGCCGAAGTACCAGATCATGTCGCGATACGTATTGGCCGGGAAGCGCTCCGGCACCCAGCGCGTCCCCCAGCTGACGTAGCGTTCGCGATAGCAGCGGTTCCACTGGAGCAGCTCGGCGTCCGAGGAAACGGCGTGGGCGACCGCTTCGCGCAGCGCGTGGGCGGCGTGGCGATGCTCGGGGAACTGCTCGCTTTCCATGAAGAAGAGGATGCCGTAGATCATCGCCTGCACCTGCCAGTAGCTGGTGCGGAAGCGTGGTGGCGAGCCGAAACCGGCGAAGATCTGCGCCCATTCGTGCGAGGGCACGCCATGATTATCGACCACGATATCCGGGAGCCAGCGCTGCCAGACACGGTCGCGCACGCGGGATTCGCCGAAGGGCGTATCGGGATTGCTATTGTCCTCGGCGAATTCGTAGCCGACGGCGTTGTAGCGCGCCGGATGATGCTTCCAGGTCGGGTGCTCGCGTTGCAAGCGATCGTGCAGGGCGGCGCCGTCGGCGTTCTCGAACGGCAGGATGACGACATTGACGCGGCTGAGCATACGCCGCCACTTGTTGTCGCCCACCAGTCGTTCAACCAGTTTGAGCGCCGCCGTCGTGCTGGCGACCTCGTTGGCATGATGCCGGGCGATAATGAAGAAGGTCGGCTTGAAGATCGAGAGTTTCTTGCGTGACCAGACCGCGGCCGTAACCGGCGCGGTTACCTCGATACCGGGAATCGGACGGCCCTGATACGACCAACCGACGGCCGGTTCGACACGCACCTCGGGGTACGCGGCGAGGCGTTGCAACTGGGCGGCGAGCGCTGTTTCGTTCAGGAAACGGGACTCCGAGACCGGTCCGCTTGCGGCGATCGGCCGAGAAGCTTCGCGCCCCGCCGGCCAGCCGAGTGCGACCGGTGTCGCGTTGCCAACCTGCACGAGAAGCGCGGGGAACGCCGGATCGGCCGGAACGATCCGGCTGAGTGCGGCCAGTCGCCGCTGGAGCCCGTCGTCAAGCGAGTCGAATCGGAACGCCAGCTGCGCCTCGGCTCCCCGCATCGCAATCGAGCGCACGGCCGGTGCCGGTGGCGGTGCGGCGAGGATCGTGCCGATCGGCGTTGTACCGCTTTCTGTTTCGAGTCGTCCGACTGAGCGCGCGCGCCCGCGCAGGCGAATGTGCGCGTGTGGTGGCATGCCGGGTCGGACATGCACGATCGGGATGATGCCGCCCGGCGCGCTCAATTTTGCGCCGGTCGTTTCGGCACCCAGGGTCTCGACATAATCGAGGACATTGAAGTAGATATCCTCATGCAGTGCCTCGGCGGCCGAGTTCATCTCCTCGCGAATGCCGAACGGCTCATCGGTTTCGCTCATCGTGACGTCGATGAGCAGTTCGTCGAAGAACGGCTGATCCTCGGTTTGTGGATTGCCACCGGTCGCCTGCAAGATCGCACTACCAATGGCGGGGAACACCTCTTGGTGCAGGTAATCCCAGAACGCTTCGGCGTCGGTCGGCACCGGCTCGATGAGCGTGCGATCGCCCTGCCGGACCAGAATTCCGCCGGAGACGACATGCACCCGCCCGGCGTTCGGAAAGGGACCGATATAGGGGCGCTGGTTCCAGATCGGTGAGAATTCGTCATGCGCGAGGAGCGTGCCGCCTTCGTCGTAGGCGTTGACGCGATAGATCGCCTCGCCGTCATACTCGTCGAGCGATACATGCTCCAGCGGAATGCCGAATTCCGCGGCCAGGATTTCGTCGGCCGGGAAGAGTTCCTGCAGCCAGCGGATGCGGAGGTCGAGCGCGCCGGTAACCTCGTTTCCTTCAAGCGGCCGGAAGAGCAGTTCGATGCGCGCGATACCGGTGAGCCCGCGCCAGGCGGGCACGACGACCTCACGCAACCAGCTAAGCCCGGTCTTGTACGCGTCGAGGACGTGAATCTGGCACTGGTCACGTTTGAAACCGGCCTGTGCCAGCAGTTGCGTGATCCGGTCACGCAACTGCTGGCGAACCTGTCGTGGTTCGGAGACGATAACGGTCAGATCGAGCGGCAGGCGGCGGTCGAGTTCGGGAAAAACGCGTTCGTGCAGCACGTCGAGCGCGCGCTCAACCTCCCAACGCGCCGACCATTCCTGGGTGAAAAGCGCCAGCGCGCGGCCCGGTCCGGTCGTTTTCATCTGCTCACCGGTGGCCTGGCGAGCAAGGCTCGTCTGCGTCGCGAGTTCGTCAGGGTCGGAACTGAGCAGCCGGATCGTGCCCGCGACACCGGCCGGCAGCGCGTCGAGATCGGCCATCAGAGCAGCTTTACGGCCTTCGGGCGTCCAGGCGGCCAGGCTCCAGCGGAGCCAGTTCGCGATGTCGGGCGCGTCCAGCCGCGGGGTGGCGGTTGGTGGCGAAGGCCAGCTGAGCGCCAGTCGATCGAGCAGCGCCGCGATCGCACTTGGATCGCCAGCCAGCTCGAGCGCGGGCCGTTCAGCGAACGACGTCACGGCCAGCGTCGCTGCCGCGCCGGCATTAAAGCGCAGGAAGAGCGGAACCGACCCATCAAATGGTTTTGCGCCGGTCGTCGCGATCGGCAGATCGACGCCGGAGCTTTCGATGCCGAGACGGACGACGAAGTGCGCGAGCGCCATGCCCACGCAACGCGGCAGATCCTCGGGTACCATGACGCAGAGGCGGCTGCCATCGGGGATCTGATTGTCGTCGGTGTCGATGAGCAGGCCGTCGCGCTCGAAGAGGCGAGCCAGATCGAGCGTCTTCAGCGGCGCGTCGGCTCTGGCGGAATTGCTTTCGACGCAGCGGCCGCGAAGGGTGAGATCGCGAATCGCGTCAATTCCTTCGAGGATGACCGCCGGACGATCGTTCCAGCCGTTCGCGACGATGTGCGGGCGGATGCTCCGGCCACGGCGCACAACGATCGGAAGCTGATCCGGGGCCGGATTGTTGTCGAAGAGCGGTGGAGTGAAGCCGGACGTTTCGACGCCGAGCCGCGCCGCCAGATCGAGCAGCGCGCACCACATCTCGGCATCAGGTTCATCTTCAAGTACGATGCGTGTACGGATGGAATCGGGAAGCGAATCTCCATTGGTATCGATCAGGAAGCCGCCGGGCGCGAACAGATCGTCAACATCAAGTGCGGGACCTCGCTCCTGCACGCCGCCTCCTTTTGATTTCGTGACCACGACTGGCGCCCGCATTGTACCGGAGTCGTCCTGTATCTGTCGCTCTCGCGGAGCCGGATTCGGGGTTGAATGTCAAAAAAGGGGATGGAATGATGACGACCGTGAACGGTGCCCAATTGCTGGTGCGTGCGCTGCGTGACGCCGGCGTGATGCGCCTCTTCAGCCTCTCGGGGAATCAGATTCTACCAGTTTACGACGCTTGTCTTGATGAAGGAATGGACGTGACGGACACCCGCCACGAGTCGGCCGCCGCGCATATGGCCGATGCCTGGTCGAAAGTGCGCGGCGAGCCCGGTGTCTGCCTGGTGACAGCAGGTCCCGGGCATACGAATACGGTGACAGGGATCGCGAACGCGATGGCGTCCGAGACGCCCGTCCTTTGGTTGAGCGGTGCGAGCGAGCAGGCAACGGTCGGGCTGGGCGGCTTTCAGGAACTCGATCAGGCCGGCGTGGCGCAGCCGGTCTGCAAGGCGGCCTGGACGGTGGAACGTGCCGGCGATATTCCGGTCCTCGTGGCGCGCGCCTGGCGCACGATGCTGGAAGGGCGTCCCGGTCCGGTCTATCTCGGGTTGCCCTCCGACGTGCTGACCGAGACGGTCGACGACGCGCATACGCACGCGCAATCGTGGACATTTCGCCCGGC
>JAICWZ010000334.1 GCA_025966355.1 Thermomicrobiaceae bacterium | reverse complement strand
GGAGCCGGTCATCTTCATGAAGCCACAGAGCGCCCTGCTCGCCCATGGCGGCGTCATTGAACTACCCCAGGCTGCTAATCGCAACGATCATGAGGCCGAACTCTGCATCGTCATCGGCAAGACCGCCTCACGCGTCTCCGAAGCCGATGCACCGAACTACGTGCTCGGCTACACCTGCGGCAACGACGTCAGCCATCGCGACTTCCAGCGCAAAGACGGCCAGTGGGTACGCGCCAAGGGTTTCGATACGTTCGCGCCGATGGGGCCGGTGATCGAGACCGATCTCGATGTCAATCAGGTCTCCATTCAGGGACGCCTCAATGGCGAGGTGAAGCAGAGCAGCAACACGAGCAATATGATCTTCAATCCCGCGTTCCTCGTCAGCTTCGTCTCAAACGTCATGACGCTCAACCCCGGAGATGTCATCATGACTGGCACGCCGGAGGGCGTCAGCCCGATGAAACCGGGCGACACGATCGAGGTCGAGATCGAGGGGATCGGCACCCTGCGCAATACGACGAAGGCGCGCGACTAAGCGCTCGACGTTGAACGGGTCGATCACGAGGTTTGATGAAAACTGAGCCAGGCGAACGCTCGCGCAGCGCTCGCGAGACGCCGACCCATCGTCCAGGAACCGGACTCTGGCGCTCACTGAACCGCGCGGCCGCCTCGATCTCACTGCCGCGCGGTGTCCAGTTGCGCCCCGGCGGTGGCGCGCTCGCCGTCGACGACTTCCGCCGCTTCTGGTACGGCAGCATTGTCTCCAATGTCGGCAGCTGGATGCAGATGGTCGCGCAGGGCTGGCTTATCCTCCAGCTGACCGACTCTGCCTTCTATCTCGGGCTGGTCGGGCTGGTGCGCGCGGTGCCGGCGCTCACGATCACACTGATCGGCGGTGTGCTCGCCGATCGCCTCGACCGGCGACGACTGCTGCTCTTCACGCAGACGACGGCCGGGCTCCTCGCGCTCATACTCGGCGTGCTCGATCTCACCGGCATTGTCACGGTCTGGCAGATCCTCCTCCTCGCGTTTCTCAGCGCCGTCGTGATGGCCGTCGATAACCCAACCCGGCAGGCGTTCGTTCCCGATCTCGTCGGCAAAGAAAATATCGCCAGCGCCGTCGGGCTCAACTCCGCCGCCTGGAACGCGGCCGCTGTGATCGGCCCATCGCTGGCCGGCGTGCTCGTCGCGACGATATCCACGGCCGGTGCGTTCTTCCTCAACGGTTTGAGCTATGTCGCCGTCGTCTATGCCGTTTGGCGTATCGCGCCGCGTCCGCCGCAGCCGCGATCGCGACAATCAATTCTCCAAAACCTGTCCGACGGGCTCTCATTCATTGCCAAGGATCGGCGCATCTGGGGACTCGTCGTCGTCCTCGCGGTCCCGACCTTCCTCGCCGGTCCGTATTCGCAGTTCATGCCGATCTTCGCGCAGGACGTCTTGCACCGAGGGGCCGGCGGTTACGGCCTGCTGATGGGCGTCACCGGCGTCGGCTCGCTGGTTGGCGCGCTGTTGGTTGGCAAAGTGGGCCGCTCGAAGCATAACGGATTGGTACTGTTGATCCTCACGGTCAGCTTCGCCGCCGTACTGGTGCTGTTCGCCATGTCGCGCTGGTTCATCCCGTCGCTCGCGTTCTTGCTGGTCATCGGTGCCACGCAGACGCTCTTTATGGCGATCGGCAACACACTGCTGCAACTGAACGTCCCGGAGCAGATGCGCGGGCGCGTGATGTCCGTCTACTCGCTCATCCCGATGGGAGTGATGCCGCTTGGCAGCATGATCCTCGGCTCCATTGGCGCGACGATCGGCACCCCGATTACCGTCGCCGCGGGCGCGGCAATCGTCCTCGTCTTCGCCATCCTCTCCTTCCGTCTCTTCGAGGCCGTGCGCCGGATGCCGTAGCCGGACAGGCATCGATTCCCGGACGATCCGGCCATACGTATACGTAGGCTCGCGCTGCCATTGCCTCACCGCAACAGCTAACGCTCCACTAACAACCTCCGTTCATACTGACGCCGTCGAAGGACTCACATGCTGGGACCTGTCGTCTTCGCGTCCCGATTACACGACGAAGGAGGAGGAGGATCGCCATGGCGAACCCATACACGCTCACGCTGTCGGTCGACGGCGAGCCGCACCCGGTGACCGGCGCTGACGACACCGAGCCGCTGCTTTATGTCCTGCGCAATCAGCTCGGCCTGAACGGTCCGAAGTTCGGCTGCGGCGTCGCTCAGTGCGGCTGTTGCACCGTCCTGGTCAACGGCGTCATCACGCGCTCGTGCGTCACAAAGATGAGCGCCGTCACAGAGGGCGACGAGATCATCACACTCGATGGATTGGGTAGCACGAAGCAGCCGCATCCGCTGCAGCAGGCCTTCATCGATGAGCAAGCCGGGCAGTGCGCCTATTGCAGTAACGCCATGATCATGGGCGCCCTCGGGTTCCTGAACGGGCGCATCAGCGGCGGCAACCGGCAGGTGCCGAGCGAGGACGAGATCAAGCAGTTCCTCTCCGGCGAATCGAGCCAGCCGGGCCAGTCGAGCCAATCGACGTATGTCTATCTCTGTCGTTGTGGTTCTCATCCGCGAATCGTCCGTGCGATTCAGCAGGCGGCGAAGGAGATGGTGCACTGATGCCACGCACACTATCACGCCGGCAGTTCTTCTCGCGAGCAGGGACGCTCGCGGTCGCATTCAGTTTCGCCCCGTCGTTGACGCGAGGTTTCTCGTTCGCGGCAAACGCGGCAGCCGGAAGCGCCGATATGGCGGTCGATTCCTGGCTGGTGATCGACCCTGATAACCACGTGACGATCTATAGCGGCAAGGTGGAACTCGGCACGGGCGTTCAGACCGCCTTAACCCAGATCGTCGCCGAAGAGCTCTACCTCACAATCGACCAGATCTCGTTTGTTCAGGGCGATACGTCGCAGACGCCGGGAGACAAAGGCTATACCGCCGGGAGTCAGACGATTCAGACGGAAGGGCCAAAGCTACGCATCGCCGCCGCCACCGCCTACCAGGCGCTGCTCACGCTCGCCTCACAGCAGTTCGGCGTCTCGACGCACGCACTGCAAGCGCGGAACGGCCAGGTCGGCATCGGGCACAATCTCAATAATGCCCGCACCTATGGAGAGTTGATCGGTCAGCAGCAGATCCAACTCACATCCAATCCGAACGTCCCGCTCAAGAAGCCCTCCGACTACGACGTCGTCGGCGAGTCGCTGGCGCGCGTTGACCTGCCCGGCAAATTCCTGGGAACCTTCACCTTCATGCAGGACATGAAGATCGACGGGATGCTTCATGGGC
>JAICWZ010000137.1 GCA_025966355.1 Thermomicrobiaceae bacterium | reverse complement strand
TTCCTGGTCCAATCGGTCCTCCCGGGCCTGAAGGGCCTTCAGGGCCGATAGGCTTGCAAGGCATACCTGGCGTTCCCGGCCCAATCGGTCCGATAGGACCAATGGGTCCGAGTGGCCCGACCGGCACAACTGGCGCGCAAGGGCCACAGGGCGTGCAGGGCGCTACCGGTGAAACAGGACCGTCCGGCCCAACCGGCGATATCGGCCCATCCGGAGCGACTGGACCGGTAGGACCGCTCGGCACGGTTGACATCAGCACCTACGTGGTAACGACTCAGGCAAGCGGCCATGGCTTCGCCACGACGCAGGCGATGTGCGACGCGGGCGACGTTGCCACCGGCGGTGGTGTCTCAACTCCACAGATTCCGTTCCCGAGCTGGGTTTCCGCCAGCTTCCCGGTGACCGACGGCCAAACGCCGATCGGCTGGCAAGGCTCCGCCAACGCGCCGTTCAGCGTTTACGCGGTCTGCCAGAGCACGATGACCCAGCAAACGTCGGATTAGTCCGATCGGGGATTGATCCTGATGCAACGAGGCCGGTGGTTCGTGCCACCGGCCTCGTTGTCTTCTCATTCGTGTTCCGCTACGGCGTTGCTGCTGGTGTTGCATCGCCGGCCGGCGTGCTATTCGGAGCGGCGGGAGTCGCCCCGGGAGACGCCAGCGATGGATCGAGCGCGATCGCTTTGTTGATGTTTGTCGTCGCTTCGTCCAACTGCCCGACCGAGCGCAGCGCGTAGCCGAGATTCAAGTAGGCTGCGGCAAATTGCGGATCAGCCGCGATCGCCTGCCGGTAGAGATCGATCGCCTCTTGCGTCGAGCCCGCCTTGGAACGAAGGAGCGCGACATTATAGAGCGCCTGCGGGAACGCGGGGTCTTTCTGCAGGGCGATGCGATAGGCGAATTCAGCGTCGACCATCTTTCCCTGCTGCTGGTAGACGACACCGAGATTGTAGAACGCGAATTTGTTCTTGCTGTCCTCTTTGGTCGCTTCGAGGAAGTCGGCGGCCGCGGTATCGAGGTTGCCGGCCGACTGCGCCGCGATCCCCTGATTGATGAGATCGGCCGCTTTTTCCTGTCCTGACTTGCCACATCCGCTGGTCAAAAGCACAACGGCGCACAACCCGGCCACCAGAACCAGGCGCGGCATTCTTCTCCCCATCCCCACATTCCCTCCGCGAACGTCGCTAATCGGTCTCGAACAGAGTCGGATCGCCGGCCGGCATCGCGCCCTCATGAACCGCCGACAGATCATCGGCAATCAGCGCCAGGGCAACGGTAACCAACGCCAGCCCGATCGTCAGGATACCGAGCAGCCCGGCGAAACCGGACTGATGGTAGACCCAGAGCAGCCACATATCGGCATGTTTCCCGGCGAGCAGATCCTTCAATGTCGTCGGGATCGCTGATATGCCCGGCTCGAAGAGATATGCCGTCGGTGGAACCAGATGCATGTTGATCCAATCCCAGTAGACGTAGCTGTAGTTGATCGTGATGCCGAGCAGTTGAATACCTGCGCCGAGCACTCCGAGGATTATCGCCACTGCTACCCGCCGGCGACTGGTCAGCATGTACCCGACCGGCAACATCAGGAACGGTACGAGCGCGAGCAGATAGCGTGGTCCCCACGACCAACCGCCATCCCAATCGACCGGGATCGAGTAGAGCAGCAGGTAGCTGAACGCGATCCCCGCGATAAGCAGCGCCTCCTCGCGATAACGGCGAGCGAACGCGCGGAAACCGATCAAGCCGAGAATGAGCGGAGGCGAGTAGAGGAAGATGCTCCGGCCAGGGCTAAGCAAGTTCCCATACAACCCGATCAAGATGTCGGCGGAGCCGCCCAGAATGTTGTGAACCGCCGGATCGCGCACCGTCCCGAAGCGGTACTGGTTCAAGCCAAGATAGAGAACGATGGCCAGCACCGGCATGACGAGAAACGACACCAGCACGCGCAGCGCGTCGACCGACCACCAATCCTCAAACCGCTTGCCCGCGAACGGCCGCGCAAGGCGACGCGTCAGCCGGTCGATCGGCGAACCGGCTCCTGAACCAACCGAAGCCTCATCCGGCCGGGTTGCCAACAGAACGACATAGAGAGTGAAGAACGGCAGAACGATCGCGATATTCAGACGCGTCAGCACCGCCAGCCCGAAGGAGAGCCCCGCCCAGAACGCGGGTCGAGGCATCAGTCGATCGCGGCGCGCGAAGAGCAGGTAGGCGCAGAAGAAGAGAAACAACGTTTCGAGCGGATGCTGGAAGGAATCGCGAGCATACGTCCAGGCAAGCGTCGAAAAGCCGAAGAGGAGCATCACCCCGAAGGAAACCGGCCGGCTGAAACCGAGGCGCAGCGCGAAGAGAAAGAGCAGCAGGCAGGTAAACGGCGTGACGAACGCATTGAGCAGCGAGACGAAGAAGATCGGCACCGTGCCGCCCCAATCGCCGAGGTTGGGACCGGCAAGCACATTCCGCATTTGGGGTGAGACGTGCGCATCTACGGTCGTACCGACAGCATACAGCGGTATCGATACGACCGACTGCAACAGCCCGTAGCGACCGTAGGTCTTCCCATCTCGACCGACGACCGCCCGCGCGATCGGCTTGATTGCCAGCGAGTGATCCTCGACCATGCTCTGCGTCGTCAGGTAGACCGCGACATGATCGGTTGAATAGAAGTGGCCGGGGCCAGTCACGAGGTAGACCGCCAGGAAGAGCAGGTAGATGCCTGCCTTCAGGCGCAGGCTGACCGGGCGTTCGATCCCCTGCGCGCCTTCCACCGCTCGCGCGACGTGACTCGGAACCGCGATGATCTCTCGGGTTACCTGTGCAAGCTCGTCGACACGCTCGGAGCTCGACTCCGATTCACTCTCCTCGGTATCTGATTCGTCGATAACAGGCTCGGGGATGGTCGACGGCGACGGCTCAGCCTCATCGACACGATCGTACGAACCTGTTTGCCACCAACGGCTCAGCGCCGATTCATACAACCGATTGACGCCCATCCAGGGCGCCAGCCCAACCAGGACGAGTAGCGCCAGCGCGAGCAGTGAGAGAAGCACGCTCCGCACCTGCAATGCCGTCATCTTCAGCGACAACGACACATGGTGTGCGCCGGGAGCCAGCGCGAACAGCATCTCGCCGGTCTGGCGATCGTAGTTCAGCGGTTGGCGCTTGCCATCGACCGAGAGCGTCCAGCCGGGGAAGTAGAACGTGTGCGCACGCAGCAGCGCCGGTTCGCTGATCGACAGATCATACGTCTGCGTCGTCTCATTGCCGCTGATCGCGTTGATCTCGCCCGAACCGTTGACGAACGAGAGCGGCGTCGCGGCAGGGCTGGTTGGGCGTTGTTGGACCCAGATCGGCTCGTATTCGCGCGTCGTCGTCACGGCGAGATTCTGGGAGCGGATCATCTCCGGCGTGAAATCGGCATCGGTCTGCTGTAAATACCCGGTCGGCCTCGCGTGCGGCAAGCCAAAGAGGATCAGGAGTCCAATCAGGCCGGCGGCCACCCAAGAGGCGAGCTTTCGCTGATCCTTGAGCAAAAGCAGCGGAAATCCCGCGACAAAGGCGGTCGCGAAGGCGACAAGCGACAGGAACCGCCACGGAAATTCGAGATATTGCAGCAGCGAAACGTGATCCCAGATCGGCCACGTGAGATTGGTCGTTAACAAAGCCGCACCGAGCGCGACGGCGGCTAATATCCCGGTCATCCACGACGCCCGTGTCGAGGACGCGCGAACGCGCGCGAAGAGCGTCAGCGCCGCCACCAAGAGCAGGATATGTACCGGCCCGATCTGGAAGCTGATCCCGTCGTTGGTTCCCGGCACCGAGGTACCGAAACCCCAGGGCGAATAGATCAGCTGCCGCAGGTACACGTAGTTGCTGGAATAGCGGAGCACGCCCTGCAACAGGCGCTCGACGTGCACATCACTCCGTTGCAGCACGGCCGGCAGCCAGAAGAACGCCGACAGGCCGAGACCGAGACCGCAGGCGAGCAGCCCCCGCAGCAGCACGGACCAGCGCTTGCTCAAATAAGCGGGCACGACGACCAGCAGCGCCAGGAACGGGAAGAGCATGAGCGCCACCGGGTTACTGCTCAGCATCAGCAGCGCCAGCCCGAACGCACCCACGAGCAGGTGACGAAAACGCCCAGTCTCGCCATACCGATAAACGCCCCAGAATATGAACGGCAGGAAGGCGAAGGCCGCGAAATCGGTCACTGAATGCCGCACGTAGAGTACGAGAAGGAAATACGGCGCGAACAGATAGGCGGCCACCGCGACCAGCCCGCCCTTCGGCCCGAAAAACGACTGCGCCAGCAGATACATCCCGTAGGCCGCGAGCAGGATGAGGGTAAAGCTCGCCAGATCGCCGGCGGCCACGAAGGTGAATCCGAGCCAGTGGAACGCGGCCGTCAGGTAATAGACGAGCGGCGGGTTAAATGCAAAGAACGGCTGACCATGACCGGCAGAGAGGTCCGGCGCCCAGCGCGGCAGGATCGTGCCGGACGAGAGGATCTTGTAGAACTCCTCGTTCCGCGGCAGATACTCCAGCACATCATGGCCCCACATCAGCTTCAACTGAAAGAGCGGCAGCCCGGCCAGCAACGCAAGTGCGCCAACCCCGACCAGATACGGCAACTGGCGACCGAGCGCCGCGACGAACGCGCTACAGCGCAGATCTTCCACCCAAATATCGACACGATCGTGCGCGGTCTCAAGCGGCACCCGAGCGGCCAGCGATTCGCTCCATAGCCCGAGCGTCGCACGCTTCCGCTCGACGATCACCGTGCCGGCCAGCGTCAGGATGCCGAGGAGTTGCAGCCAGAGCCGCAGCGAGCCCGGCGCGTAACTGACGATCACCTGATGGTTGCCGGGTGAGACCGATACACCGATAAAACTCGGCATGAGCATGATCGGATCGACTCGCCGGCCATCGACGGTCACGCGGAAGCCAGGATCGTAGGTAACTTTGAGCATGATCGTCGCCGGCTGATCGGCTCGAATCGTCGCCGCGTAGCGGCCGCTCAGATCGATCTGTTCCGACAGGATCGCGCCCTGCGGAGCGTTCGGTGTGCCGACCGGCTGCGCGAGCGTCGCGCTGGCTGTCGAGAGCGGCAGTGTCTGTGCACCGCTGGGAGCCTCGCCATTCAGGATGACGCGCGGGACCTGTTTGAGCGACGGCTCGGCGCCTTTGAGCCAGCTCGACCCAGCCGCATACAGCTCATCAGGGCTGCCGGTCAGCGTGAGCGGCGACTGCACCAGATCGAAATAGCCGGTCGTATCGACCTGAAAGAGCACGTTGCCGCCAAAGGTGTCGATCGGCTTGACGAAGCTCGGGAACGACTGACCGACCGGAGCGACGACGTAGCGGACGTTGAAGAGGTTGTACTCATACGCCTTCGTGTCATCGAACCACGCTTCGACGTCGGAGTTGAGCGAAAGCGAATGGTAGAGATAGCCAACCATGTCGAAGCCGGCCATCTGCAGTTCGGAATACATCGGGATCGATCCGACGCGGTTGTTGTTGCCCCAGCCTCCCGCGAATCCAGCATAGACGCGACCAGGTGGTAATGAACGTAATTTCGCGATGAGCGCGTTCAGATCGGGCTGCGCGACGGCCGAAGCGGCCTGCTGCTGCCGCATGTAGTCGGCGTTGACCCGCAGATAATCGGCCCGCTCACGGAACGCCGGGAAGAGGAT
>JAICWZ010000373.1 GCA_025966355.1 Thermomicrobiaceae bacterium | reverse complement strand
TTCCGTAGGACGGTTGCTCGATCAGCGCCCAGATCGCCAGCGCCAGATCGTGGGCGTAGGTCGGGTTGCCGAACTGATCGTTGACCACCGTGAGCGTGTCGTGATCGTGAGCCAGTCGGAGCATCGTATTGACGAAGTTACGGCCGGTCTCGTCGTAGACCATCGCGGTGCGCACGACATAATGTTTTGGGCAGAGCGCGCGGACGGCGTCTTCGCCCGCGAGCTTGGATGCGCCGTACACGCTGATCGGCGCGGCTGGCGCGAACTCGTGGTACGGTTCGCTCGCTTCGCCATCGAAGACGAAATTCGTGGAGAGGTAGACGAGGCGGGCGCCTGCTTCCTGCGCCGCCGCCGCCATGTTCTGCGTGGCCAACGCGTTGATCCGCCAGGCGGCGTCCGGGTCGCGCTCGCAGCCATCGACATCGGTCATGGCGGCGGCGTGGATAATCACATCGGGCGCGAACCGCTTGACCTGCGTCCACATGGCGTCAAAATCGGTAAGGTTGAGCTGTTGCCTGGTCGGCGCGAAGCATTCGGCGAGCGGTGCGGTACGCAAGAGCGCTCGTCCGAGTTGACCTGTTCCGCCGCTGATCAAAACCCGCATTGATTCCTCCACGGCGAGTGTACAACGATATTCGGCGGCCATTCAAAACGCGATCTGGCGCATAAGCGAAGAGGGGATGACGAATATGAACGATAGCGACGCGGTCGCGATTATCGGCGCGGGCACGATGGGCTGGCAGATCGCGCTGCAACTCGCTTCGTATGGCACGCCGATCCGGCTCTACGACCGTGATCCGTCGGTCGTCGACACCGCGCTCGGTCGTATCCGGGAGCACGGCGCGTCACTGGCGGCCGAAGGGCTGCTGCCGCAACGGGCTGCGGATCTCGGCGATCTCGTCAGCGGAGTCGAGACGCTGGCGGCTGCCGTCGATGGTTGTTGGTACGTGATCGAAGCGATTCCTGAGCGCATGGATCTGAAGCGCGAACTCTTTGTCGAACTCTCGCGCATGACCGGCCCCGAGACGATCCTGGCGACCAATAGCTCCTCGTTCAAGAGTCGCCACCTGGCGGATGTCACCGTGCACCCCGAGCGGTTGATGAACAGCCACTATTACAACGTTCCCTGGCGACGTTCCGGCCTGGAACTGATGACCTGCGGTGTGACCGACGGTAAGCATATGGAGCGAGTCGCGGCGCTGGCACGGCGCTCGGGACTCGTGCCGGTGGTGGCCGAGGCCGAGAGCACCGGCTTCGTCTTCAATCGCGTCTGGCATGCGGTGAAGCGCGAGAGCCTGAAGGTTGTGGCTGAAGGCGTCGCCAGTGCCGAGGATGTCGACCGGCTCTGGTGTCTGTCGATGGAGGCGGCTATCGGACCATTTGCCATGATGGATCGCGTCGGGCTGGATGTTGTCCTCGATATCGAACGGCACTACGCCGAACAGAGCGGCGAACCGAACGATGCGCCACCACAGCTGCTGATCGAAATGGTGGCGCGCGGCGAGTTGGGCCGCAAGAGCGGGCGCGGCTTTTACACGTATCCGTCGCCTGCCTGGGAGCGGCCCGGCTGGCCACGGACCTGAGCGAAGTCGAACGTCTGTACGAATGCGTACGTACTATGGTATATTCTCGTCGCCAGCCGATTGAACGAGCTATCCGGAGGGCCGGTGTCATGGAAATCTTTGTTCACCCAACCTGAACGTCGTGCAAGAAGGCCGAGGAGTTCCTCGGTGCGCACGGCGTCGACTATGAGCGACGCGATTATTTCAAAGAGCGCTTCACGCATGCGGAGTTGGCTGACACCTTGCAACGAGCGGGACTGACGCCCAGCGAAGTGCTCTCGAAACGGAGTCGCGCCTATAAGTCGCTCGGTCTAGCCGAACGGACCTTGAGCGACGACGAACTGCTCGATCTGATGGTGCAAGAGCCGACGCTCCTGCGTCGCCCCTTAATTATCAGCTCCGGCGGGGTGGCGCTCGGTTTCAACCAGAAACAGCTTCAGGAACTGATCGAATCGTCGGAGAACGAGCCGTCGAGAAAAGAGGAGTAATGCGCTTCGGTGCCCATATGTCGATCGCGGGTGGTCTGGAAAAATCGGTCGATCGGGCCGAGCAGGCCGGCTGCGACGCGTTACAGATCTTCACGAAGAACGGCAATCAGTGGAAAGCCAAGCCAATAAGCGATGAGCAGGCCGCGCTCTACAAGTCGCGCCTGGCCGAGAGCGAGATCCATCCGGTGGTGGCGCATGACTCGTATCTGATCAATTTGGCCTCACCGGACGACGAACTCTGGGAGAAATCGATCGATGCCTTTCGCATAGAGCTTGAGCGCTGCGAACAACTCGATGTGCCGTTCCTGGTGACGCACCCCGGCTCGTACGTCAAATCGACGGAGGAAGAGGGGATCGCGCGCATCGCCGAAGCGCTCAATCGCATCAACCGCGATCTGGCCGGTTACAAGGTGATGGCGCTGCTGGAAACGACGGCCGGTCAGGGCACGAACATCGGCTGGCGCTTCGAGCAACTCGCCGCCATCATGGCGCAGATCAGCGAGCAGGAGCGCGTCGGCTACTGTTTCGACACCTGCCATGCCTTCGCCGCGGGCTACGAGATCCGTACCGCTGAAGGCTATGCCGAGACGATGGAGGCCTTTGATTCGATCCTCGGGCTCGATAAGCTGAAGGTCTTCCATTTCAACGACTCAAAGAAGGAATTCGGCTCACGCCGCGACCGTCACGATCACATTGGTGCGGGTGAGATCGGGGTCGAAGGCTTCCGCCATTTCGTCAACGATCCGCGCTTCGCCGAACACCCCGCGCTCCTCGAAACCCCAAAGAGCGATGACCTGCACGAGGACATCGAGAACCTGGCGACGCTGCGAGGGCTGGTCGCGAAGTAACGGTAATAACTCGCGCAGAGACGCAGAGATTTCTAACATTAAGAACTCTGCGTCTCCGCGTCTCCGCGCGAGAAAATCGTTTCTTACCCGATCCGATTCACC
>JAICWZ010000294.1 GCA_025966355.1 Thermomicrobiaceae bacterium | reverse complement strand
TGATGGTCGCGGAACCATGGCGCTTGATGAATGGCAACGGTGTGGGAAGACCCGCCTCGTGCATCCGTACATCGGCTGGGTTTGATCAATCAAACCCCTACGACGTTGGGGGCGTCATTGATGACGCCCGGCGCGCCGTTCAGGCGGCGCCCGTTCTTCCTGCGCAACCCGGCCCCACCTGTCTCGATCGCGACGGGTTGCGTTCACCAACGATGCAGCCTACTTGCCCCCAACATCCTCCGAATAGCGGATCGTGTTGAAGAGCGGCAGGAGATCGTTGCGAATGTAGACACGGAAATTGAAGGTGCCGAGGCCGTAGGTCGTTTCGCGAAAGGCGAGGAGGCGGAACAGCGATGCCTGTTCTTGCGGATCGCGCAGCGCCCAGATGCTGCGCAGGGCGCTGAGACCGGTGTCCGTGAGGCTGTACGGCCCCTGGCGCTGATCCTGGAAGTTCTGCATGCCGCGATCGTTGAGATCGGGCGCGTAGGCGAAGCGCCGGTACGTCTCGTTTTCCGGGAACCACCAGCGCATCGGGTATTCCTGGTACGTGTAGCCCTTGAGCGCGTCTTTGAGCGAGTCGGTGACATTGTCGTCGGCGACCAGCACGACGGGCGCCGTTATCGTCTGGCCGGATGGCAGCTGATTCCCAAAATAGCGCCGGTTGGTGAAGTCGCGCAGGTACCAGTTGAACGGCCAGGATGTCAGATCGTCGTACCAGACTTCGAGCCCCATACCGCCGGTCTGCTCTTCCGACAGCATGGTAAGCTGGTCGGTCAGGCGCGGCACATCCGGCGGTGTTTGCACATAGATGAGCATGTCTTGGGCGACATCGCCCTGGCGGTAGGTGAGACGCCATTCGGTGTGGATCTGCAAGAACGAAAGCCCGAGCGTCGCGGCAAGCAGCAGCACGACGGCAGCGCGCCGCACTCCGAGACGGATGATGCCGCCCACGATCAGCAGCGCCAATACCAGCCAGGGCAGCCCGACCGTCAGCCACCATCCGCCGGGCAGGCCGGAGCGCATGACGTGCACCCAGGTGAGCGTCGAGTTGGCGTACGGCGTATCGCGCTTCATCAGCTGCACGAACGGGCCATCGCTCGCCCAGGCGGTCGCCAGAAAGGCGGCGCCGCAGAGGCCAACGATCGCGCTGCCGAATAACGCCATCTCGCGCGCCACGCCGGGGCGCCATGTCCGGCGCTGACCATCGAGCCACGACAGCGCCACATCGAGATAGGACGCCGCCAGGAGGAGCACGGGCAGGGCGACATGCACGGTCAGCCACGGCATCTTCTCACCGGCCCAGGATAGGATGAGGAACATGCCAGTCGCCCACCAGATGAGGAAGGCTCGCATGTAGGCACGTTGTCCGAGCGGCTCATTGCGCCGCAGCGCACGCCACGAGCGAGCGGCGAACCAGAGCGACAGGAACGGGAAAAGCAGCACGCCGATGAACTCGTATTGTGGCAGGAGCAGCAGGTAGTAGAACCAGGGCTCGGCACCGCGCTGCACGTTCTGCTGGCCGAGCCAGTAGCCGAGCGCGCCGAAGCTGCCGCTCGCCAGCCCGAGCATATTCGTGAACAGGCTGGTGTAGAGCAGAGTAAAAATCCCGAGCGCCAGCACGACGCCAACACCGAGTCCGCGCCGTTCCAGCAACAGTTCGCGCAGCGCGGCGGCGGTCGAGCCGTCCGGAGCATCGCCAAGCAACCCCTCGATCCAGCCAAGCTCGTGGTCACGCAGTCGATTCAGCAGCCAGAACGCCACGACAATGGCGAGCAGCAGTACACCGAGCGCTCCGACGACCAGCGGATGTGTGATCAGCTTGATCGTGAACTGGCGGATATCAGCGCCGCTCGGATTGCTCCAGGGAATCGCGGGCAACGGCGGCGCACCGCTCGCCTGCAGCAGCTTGACGACCACGCCCAGCAGCACGAGCGTCCCGGCCGCCACCGCGAAGAGTACCGGCGCCACGCGATAGGCGAGCGCGACCGCCAGGAAGCTGCCGAAGAGAAAGAGGACGATGAAGCTCACTTCCTTGGTACAGAGAAGAAAGCCGATGGCACCGCCGCCGAGGATCGCCCAGCGTGCCTGCGGCATCTCGACATAACGCACAATCGCGATGAAGAGCAGAAACGTGCCACAGAGGCAGTAGATATCGTGGCGAATGAAGCGGCTGTAGTAGAGGATCGAGGGCGAGATGAGGAGCAGGAACGACGCGCTCAGCGCGCCCCATCGTCTGAGCAACCGCTCCGAACGCAGCAGCCAGGGGAGCAGGACGATGAGCACGCCGACGGCGGCCGGAAAAGCCCGCGACAACGCATTCGACGCACCGAAGAGCCAGAAGACGAGCGCATCGGCATGAAAGAGAAACGGGCCGTGAAGCAGCGGATCGTGCTTGTAGCCGCCACCGATGGCGTAGATCCACGAGAAGTAGGCGTGCTCAGATTCATCGAAATGCAGCGCCCGCGGGCCAAGATCCCAGAAGCGCGTCAGCAGCGCCACCACGAAGAGCGCACCATACAGCAGTTGCTCAACCGTGATTCTCGGCAGCACCGGACGAACATCCTGATCTTCAGCACCACCCGCCGCCAGCCACGATGCGGACGTTCGACTCACGATGAACGCGCTCCTGATCGCTCCGGCACCAGTCGGCAGATCCTTTCGCAGTCTTGCGAGTACGTCGCATATACGCTCGTGTACGTCATACATCACGACACGCGTTTCGACAAACCAACGTCAATCTTCGTCGGGCTCAGTCCGATTGCCCCGTAAACGGGCCTGAGATCACATTCCAGTTGAAATGGTCAATAATCCGCGAACGTACGCATCCAACCATTCACAGCCCCATTGATGGGGCTTCGTGGACTGAGCCCGGTCCATTCATGGCCGGGCGGGCGTCGGAAGCTAAGGATGTGAATTGGTCCGCTCCATCTGATGCCCGAGGACCGTCACCTCCTCGTTTTGTGCGCTCCGCACAAAAACTGGTGTACGAACGTAGCGAAGCGCACCTATGTTCTGGGTGGGCGAGCCTCCACAATATGTCGTGGTAGTCGCTGGGTGCGACACCGCGTATTGGTGAGACGAGGATCGCGTTGTTCGGAAGGAGTCTGCATGAGCGTTGGGTTGCGGGAATTTCTGGAGATCCCCTATGACGAACTGGAAGAACTGAACCTCTCGGCCAAGGCCGATCGCCAGGCTCGCAAGGACCCCGGACTCGTTCAGGAGGAGCGCCTGCGCTATCTCGCGGAGGAAAAACGGATCAAGGCGATCACGGTCTGTTTCACGGACCTCGAGGGTCGCTTCCATATGCTCGATTACGACAAGAAGTTCCTGATCAAGTCCTCGGATAATCTCACCTTCGATGGCTCCTCGGTGCGCGGTTTCACCCGGCAGCAGGAATCGGATCTACGACTTGGGATCGACTGGTCGGCCTTCTACTGGCTGCCGGCCGATATTTTCGCCGCCGGCAAGGTCCTCGTCTTCGGCGAAGTGCTGGAGCGCGACGGCACGCCGTATCGCGCCGATATGCGCGGCAAACTGAAGTCCTACGTCAAGGATCTGTATGAGAAGGAAGGGAAGACCTCCTACGTCGCCAATGAAGTAGAAGGCATTCTCTT
>JAICWZ010000226.1 GCA_025966355.1 Thermomicrobiaceae bacterium | reverse complement strand
CGCGATCGAAGCGCCGGGTGCCGAAACGATCGTGAGCGGCAGCCGTTCGCTCCAACTGCGCGCGATTTCCAGCGTTAGGTCGGTCGAACCGCCGTCCACCAAAATCAACTCGCCGGGAGCGCACGTCTGCCCGGCGATCGAGCGCATGAGCGCATCCAGCGACGCCTCTTCATTGCGGACGGTCAGGATGAGACTGACGGTGACGCGGTCAGTCCCAGTCACCCGGAACCGCTTTCTCGAATTGAGCGATGAGCGCATCCTGCCGCGCCAGCATCGCGTCACGTTCCGACGTCGTCAGATCATCGTAGCCGAAGAGATGCAGCAGTCCGTGCAACGCCAGGTACGCGAGCTCCCGCGCGACCGGATGACCTGCCTCGACTGACTGCTCGGCAGCCGTGTCGAACGAGACGGCGATGTCACCGAAATAGCCTGCATCGCCGGGAAAACTGATGACGTCCGTCGGCCCGGGAACCTGTAAAAAGCGGAGATGCAAATCGGAAATCTCATCATCGGTGCAGAGCCAGACGCCGACCTCGCCCTGCCGGCCCTCGGAATCGGCAGCAAAGCGCAGGAGCGATTCAAAGCGGTCAACGTTGAAGGAGGGCACGCCGGGGCTACAGCGAAGTCCGATATCGAGCGCGTCTGCCTCCGGCATCGACTAGGACACCTCGATCGGTGACGGCGCGCTCGCTTGCGGCTTGGCAAGCGGCACCTTCAGCTCGGGATATTCGACACGCGGATGATAGATCCCTTCGAGGATCTTGATGAACGAGCGCCGGATCTGTTCGATCTGTTTCAACGTCAGATCACACTCATCAAGCTGACCGTCATCGAGTCGCGCCTTGATGACGCCATCAACCACTTGCTGGAGTTTGGCGGCACGGCGCACATTCTGGCCATTTTGGCCCTCGGTCGACTCTTCGTACAGCTTGCCGGACTGCGAGGCGGCGCGCACCGCCGCTTCGACACCATCGGCCAGCATGATCACGCCCGCCTCCTTGGTCTGTGGCTTCGGTCCCGGATAGCGGAACTCGGCTTCATCGACATCCTCGCCATTATTGAGCGCCTCGGTATAGAAGTATTTGATCAGCGTCGTGCCGTGGTGTTGCTGGATGATGTCAATAATTGACTGTGGCAGATGCGCCTTGCGGGCGAGACGTACGCCATCGACCACGTGCTCCTGGATGATCCGGGCGCTGGTACGCGGATCGAGTGCGTCGTGGACGTTCGCTCGGTTCGCCTGATTTTCCACGAAGAAGCTCGGCCGCAACACTTTGCCGACGTCGTGATAGAGCACGGCGACGCGAGCAAAGAGTGGATCCCCGCCGACGCTCTCGACCGCGCTTTCAGCGAGATTGCTGACCATGATGCTGTGGTGGTAGGTTCCCGGCGCCTCGCGCGCCAGGCGATAAAGCAACGGCTGATTTGGATGCGCCAGTTCCAACAGTTGCAGGTGCGTGGTGATGCCGAAAATCCGTCCGAGGACGCTGAACGTCAGGAAGGTGAGACTGGCTGACATGCCGCCATTGGCGATGGCGCTATAAAGGATGCTGCCACTGCCCATCACGCTGAACGAACCGTGAACCAGCGAGAAGAGCACCGCGCTCAGAAGCGTCGCCAGCGAGACGGCAAACCCCGACCAGAGGAAGGTCATCGTCCGTTCAGCCCGCCAGATCACCGCCGCACCGGCCACACCGCTCAGGAAGGCAAAGAAGGTGACATCGAAGGCGATGCCGCCGACGATGCCGAGAAAGAGTGCCAGGAAACCGGCGCAGACGACCGCGATCTGGAAATCGAGTAATACCGATAGCAGCATCACCGCCGCAGCCGCCGGGAACATGAAGCGCAGATCGGTATTCAAAAACCAGAACCGCCCGGCGATGACCGGCACGACGATCACCAGACCGACGAGTAGCAGCTGTCGCGACTGCCAGAGTCCATGGGCGAATTTATACAGGTAAAAGACGAGCCCAAGCGTGACGAAGCCGAGCAGCCCGAGCATGCCGATAAACTGTTGCCAGTTGTGGCTCGGGGTCAGCAACTGGAAGTAATCGAGCTTCTCGATATCGCTCTTGGTCACGACGTCTCCATCGCGAACGATGACCTGGCCCTCTTGCACCGTCACCATGACCGGCTCGACAGCTGCCGCCGCCGCCTCGCGTGCGGCTTTCGTCTGCTCGGCATCGACCTCGACATTCGCCTGAACGAACGGCTGCGCAAGCGCGACGGCGAGCGTTCGCTCGCTCAAGACCATCGGCGTATTCGAGCGCTCCAGCAGCCCCTCTTTGACCGACGCGACGTCTTCCGGGCTGATCTGATCGCCCATCGCGACCGCCAGCAATCGCGTCGCCTCGGATGTGACGCGAGACCAGGCAGCGGAGGAAAGATCGGAAATCGCGACCGCATTCTCGATACTCAGCCCTTCGACGGCTGAACGTATCTGATCGGCCCGGTTCGCCGAGGCCGTTGGCGTGGCGCCGGAGCGGATCGCGTCGATGTTGTTCAACGCGCTGCGTAGGGCGGTCATCTGCGTCGTCGCGATCGACGGATCGGACTTGAGCACGATATTCCGCGAATCGTCGTAGGCTTCCTGCCGTCGTTCCTGCGTCGTAACGTCGCTCACGAACGTCGCGGTGTGCGGCGCCTTGATCGTCCGATCGGCGATTCCGCCCGCCTGCAGATTCAGCGAGTCCGACTGCCAGGTAACGTAGAGGACAAGACCGAGGACCAGATAGATGATCAGCCCGAACAAGACGAAGCGGGAGATGCGCCAGAGCGAAGGACCGCGTCGGCCAGCGCGACGCAAGAGCCAGTTCGCTCGTCCAAATCCGGTGCTGAGTTCGTGGTGTGATGAGTTATTCATCGATCCACTTCAGGCGCGTCAGCGGTCGAGGCTCGGTTCGAGCCTCGGGCTAACTCGCGCTCGCCTCGTCACGCTGCTCGGTCAACGCGGTTCGAGCCGCCTGGGCGACGACGTTACCGGGCGCGCGTGGCCCCAGCCGCTCGCGAAGGATAGGAATGATGCGCCCGAGGTCACTCAAGCCGCTGGCACCGCTCGATGCGACCACTTCGCGTGCCAACTCCAGAACCTCAGCCGGCGACAGCTGCGGCGGAAGATAGGTTTCAAGGATGGCTATTTGCGCCGTTTCGGCATCGACCAGATCTTGCCGCCCGCCTCGGGCGAACTGCTCGATGGAATCTCGGCGCTGCTTGATCTGCCGCACGATCACGTCGATGATCTCGTCGTCGGAGAGCAAATGTCCTCGCTCGATCTCGACGTTGTGAACGTCGGCCCGCAGAAACCGAATGACCTCGCGACGCGTTTTATCAGCGGAGCGCATGGCTTCTTTCAGATCAGATTGAAGCCGGGCGGCTAAATCGTTCATTTCCTGAGTCCTGTGAAGTGGGCCAAGCAAAGAGCAGTGGACGCGGTCAATCGTTCGTCACGGACGAACGATCGGAATCGGATCATTCGATCGTACGCTGCTTTAGCCTTGAAGTATATCGCCCGCCGCGACGAGTCGTCAACGCGTTGCCGGCGCCCACCTGCCTTCGTTCGTACGCACGTGCGTGGGGTTCGACTCAGTACCAACGGACCATCGCTCTACCGCCGAAGTATCAGCACCTCGCCTTGACACCCGCTGAAATCAGCGGTTAGAATAGCGACACGAACGGCGCAACGGCGCCTCATGTTCGCGGAAGTGGCTCAGCTGGTAGAGCATCTCCTTGCCAAGGAGAAGGTCGCGGGTTCGAATCCCGTCTTCCGCTCCCGGAACCGGACCCCAACTTGGGGTCCGGTTTTTCGTGCCCGGGGTTCGCGAAATCGGCGAGCTCAACTATCCGATATGCGACACGCGCTGCGCCGGGGCTGCGTCCGGCCGCGCGTCGCTGAGCAACTCATCGAAGAGTTCGCGGTACTCAGCGAGCGCACGATGCTCCTCATCGGTGGTCGCGTGACCTTCCGCGGCCCGTTGGGCCAGGCGGTGAGCCGCGTGACAATGGCTCACGATCTCCGGATGGTCGACCGCAATATCGGTTGCGTCACTCGTGAACTCTCCCACCTGGTAGCGATATCAATCGGTCGACCTCGTTGGCGGCACCATCAGGATCAGTGACAAACGGTGGCTGCAGTGACCGCCAATGGTTAGCGAACAGGGTGCGTTCAACCGATGGCAGTGGTCGGATATTGAGCGTGTTTCCGGATCAATCTACCGATTCGGTTCGGAATCCGCGTCTGTTCGATCGCCCGATTGACGTCGCGCCTGATGGTATG
>JAICWZ010000525.1 GCA_025966355.1 Thermomicrobiaceae bacterium | reverse complement strand
CCGAGGAAGGCGACAATCGGAATGCCGCGCTTATCGGCATACTGGATCTGACGCCGAAGATCGCGCCGGGCATCCAGATAGATCTCCGCGTTGATCGCCGCGCGCCGCAGCGTCATGACCAATCCAAGCGAGGGGCCGATCATCTCCTCGTTGAACAGCGTCACCATTACGTCGGAGACGCTGCCGCGCGGCTGCACAAGCCCAAGCTCCTGGATGACATCGACAATTCGCTCCACGCCCAGCGACGACCCGGTTGCCGGGAGCTGCTCGCCGGTGAACATGCCGATCAGTCCGTCATACCGCCCACCGCCGCCGAGCGAACCGATGCTCGGCTCCTTGACCTGCGCCTCGAAGACCGGTCCGGTGTAGTAATCAAGCCCGCGCGCCAATGCCAGATTCAACGTGTAATGCCGCGGATCAGCCGACATCTCCACCAGATACTCAAACAGCGATTCAAGTTCACCGAGCCCTTCGAGGGCCATGGGGATATCGCTCAAGCGCTCGCGCAATTCGCGCAACACATCGCTCGCCGGACCGCTTAGCGCTACGAGATCGAGAACTCGTTCAGCCGCCTCTGCTGAAATCTCGTGTCGCAGCATCTCTTCGTTCACCCCGTCGCGGCCGATCTTGTCCAGCTTGTCGATGGCGCGGTGAATCGTCGGCGTCTGTTCAGCCGGCACGCCGGCGTACGTTGCCAGGCTCTGCAACAGCTTGCGGTGATTGATCTGTACGACGTAGTTCGGCATGCTGATCGCGGAGAGCGAGTCCATCCAGACCATGACGACTTCGGCGTCGGCCAGCATTGACGACGTACCGACCGCGTCGACGTCGCACTGCCAGAACTCACGGTACCGCCCCCGTTGCGGGCGATCGGCCCGGAAGACCGGCGCGATGTGGTAACGCTTGAACGGGAAGGTCAGTTCATGGCGATGGGTCGCGATAAAGCGCGAGAGCGGTACCGTGAGATCGTAGCGCAGCCCCACCTCGCGACCGCCGTGATCCTCGAAGTGGTAGATCAGCTTTTCGTCTTCACCGTACTTGCCGGTGAGCGTCTCCAGGTACTCGATGACCGGGGTGTCGATCGGCTCGAAGCCGTAGCGCTCGAACACCGTGCGAAAGGCGTTCATGACGTGCTGGCGCACGAGCATCTGATCGGGCGGAAAATCGCGCATCCCTTTGAGTACCTGTGGCCGGCGCGACCGGCTGCCACCACCATCATTCGGCATGAACTGATCCTTCCAAGGCGAACATCGAGCATCACGGCGCGAACCATGATACCAGAGCGAGCGGGCTGTTCTGGCTGGTCTGAACGAGGCTATTTGCGCATTTCGAAGACGACGTGCGCGATCTCGGGGACGATCAGCTTGTCCAACGCCAGCCCGACGGCGTTGGTCGAACCGGGCGTCAGGAAAACGACGGTGCCGCCGACCACGCCGGCGGTTGCACGTGTGAGCATGGCCGCCGCACCGATCTCGGCATAGCTCAGCGATCGGAACAGTTCACCAAAGCCGTCGAGCTGTTTTTCCAGCCGCCGGCTCACGGTATCGTAGGTCGTGTCGCGCCGCGCGATGCCGGTGCCGCCGTTGAAGATGACCGCATCACAATCAGCGCGCCCGATCAGTTCCGTCAGCACTGCGTCGATCTGTGCCGGCTCGTCCTGCACGATCCGGTAGTCGACGATCTCATGCCCAGCCGCGGAAAGCTGACTCTGAATCAGCTGACCGGAGCGATCGGTTTCCACGGTGCGGGTGTCGCTCACGGTCACGACGGCGCAGCGCACATGATCCGGGGCTGCGGCGCGGTGCTCTTCAACCGACTGGCTCATGCGTCGACTCCTCTCGTTGGCTCACCGTCATCCGGTTACGCAGGCGTTGCGCAAATGGCTGTAGCGTTCGACCGCGCCGCGTCGGTCAATTGTGATCGCGACGACGTCGACCCGCCAGACCCGCTCCGCGTGCTCGGGATGATCTCCGACGTATCGATCACCAAGTGCGATCAGCCGTGCCGCTTTCCGCGCATCGACCGCTTCTTCGGCGGTACCCCGCGGGCTACCTCGACGAGTTTTGACCTCGACGAAAACAAGTTCAT
>JAICWZ010000288.1 GCA_025966355.1 Thermomicrobiaceae bacterium | reverse complement strand
GAGCGATGCCACCGGCGCGCCGCGCATGAATATCGTCGCCGAACGATCGTTCGCGGCGGGAACCCACGTCGCACATGTCACGGCGTCTGATTCCCAGGGGGACACGACGAACAGCGACTGGTCATTTACCGTCGCCGCCGACCCGGCCGACGCCACCGCGCGTTACTTCTCGTCCACCAAACGGTACATCGCAGGCCCATTCAAGACGTTCTGGGAAGCGCACGACGGCCATGATCTCTTCGGTGATCCCATCAGCTCCGAATTCGTTGATGAGCGCGGCACGTCGGTCCAATATTTTCAGCGTGCGCGCTTCGAACTTGGGGAGAACAACAAGGTGCATCTCGGCCTGCTCGGGGTTGAAGCTCTCGGTTCGACTCAAGAGAAGGTCGATAAGCCGGCTGGGTTCAGCGGCCGGTACTTCAGCGCGACCGGTCACACGCTCGCCGGCAAGTTCCAGGATTACTGGACGGAAAACGGCGGGCTGGAGATGTTTGGCTACCCGATCAGCGAAGTAATCGATCAGAATGGCACCAAAGTGCAGTACTTCGAGCGGGCGCGTTTTGAGCTGCGCGAGGGCGACAACGGGAAGACGACCGTCGAACTGACGCCGCTGGGTCAGCAGATCTGGAATACCCGCCAGAACGCAACATCCGGTTAGCTCTGTGGACCGAGGCCATCCATGATGCGCGACACCGTCTCGTCGACGCTGATGTCGCCGGTATCAAGAACGATCGTCGCATGGTCGCGCGCATCACGCAGTCGCTCGATTTGTGCGTCGTAGATCCAGCGAGGCCACGCCGTTCCACGCCGCTGCTGGATCGTTTCATAGCGAACGTGTAGATAGACGACTGCATCGGGCTGCTGGTGATCCCAGAGCCGGCGAATAATTGAATGTTCCTGGCTTACCGCATACGCATCGATGCCGCGCGCGCGCAACCGTTCGACGATTGTCGATTTTCCCGAAGAACATGGGCCAACCACCGCGACGCGCATCATCGGCCTCCGGTTTAAAGCCCGGACTACTCCGGTAATGGGATGGAGAGATACAGACGGCGCACCGGCTGCTCGCGAACGCCTGGCCCGACCTTGAGCGCGACGATCGTCATATCGTCACGCGGGCGATTCCATTCAACCGCCATCGCCGACAGCAAGAGTTGGTCAACGAGCGATTGTACCGGCAATTCTTCGGCCAGCAATGAGAGAGCCTTTTCCTTGACGTCAAACGGGCCGCTGGCGTGGTGTCCCGCATGAACGACGCCGTCCGTCAGCAGAATGGCGACCGTTCCCGGAATCGCCGGAAACTCCAGTACCTTCGGGCGCATCTGGCGATGGACACCGATCCGTCCGCCCGAATCATTCACCAGTTCGAGCGTCCCGTTCTGGAACAACAGCATCGGCGTCTCGCTATTGCGCGTGAGCACGACCGTACGGGATACGAGGTCGATGGACACGATATCGAGTGCCGCCGAGACGCGACCACCCCGATGGGTATAAAGGAAATCGTGCGACGCTCGCGCTGCCGTGCCATCGCGTACGCCCTCGTTGAGCAGGCTCACCGCCCGGCCGGCGACGAGCAAGCTCAGCCGCTTCGCCGCCTGTCCACTTCCCTGACCGTCGACGATGACGACCGAGAGCCCGCCTCCCGGGCGTTCGACAACTTCGACGGTATCACCGCTTTCGCGGCTGGCAAATTTGTTTGTCTTCGCGACGGCGACTTCGAACGTGATCGTCAAGGCTCAGGCACCCGGTGTCTCGAGATTTAACCTGGCACGGGCACCATAGTTCTGCTGGTAATAGGCGGTGAAGCGACCATCCTTGAGCGGGCGCCACCAACTGCCGTTGGCCCGATACCACTCGACCGTCTCGCGCAGGCCCTCTTCGAAACTCGTCTCCGGTCGCCAGCCGAGCGCCTGGAGTCGTTCGGTTGAGAGCGCATAGCGTCGGTCGTGGCCCAGGCGATCCTCGACGTGGGTAATCAGTTCGGTCGGGCCGTCCATCAGGTCGAGCAGCGTCATGATGACGTCGAGATTGCGCCGTTCATTCCCGCCGCCGATGTTATAGATCTGACCCGGTTCCCCACGCTCCATCGCTACGAGAATGCCGCGACAATGATCGAGCACATACAGCCAGTCGCGCGCCTGCTGCCCGTCGCCGTAGACCGGCAGCGGCAGTGACTCGAAGACGTTGGTGATCATCAGGGGGATCAATTTCTCCGGAAACTGATACGGTCCGTACGTGTTTGAACCGCGCGTAACAATCGCGTTCAAGCCGTACGTCTCAGCATAGGCATTGACCATCAGCTCCGCGCCCGCCTTGCTCGCGGAATAGGGGCTGCGCGGCCGCAGCGGATCGTCTTCGCGCGAATAGCCCTCGGCCACATCGCCATACACCTCATCGGTGCTCACCTGCACAAAGCGTTCGATCCCCAGGCGAACGGCGGCCTCAAGCAGTACCTGCGTCCCCAGGATATTCGTCTGAATGAATTCGCTCGCGCTCAGGAGCGAACGATCGACGTGCGATTCAGCAGCGAAGTTGACGATCGCCTGGCAACCTTCGAGCGCCTTTCCGACGGCGGCGGGATCGCAGATGTCACCCTGAACGAACTCGTACGCCGGATAGTCGGCGAGATCTCGCAGGTTCGCGGGATTGCCGGCGTAGGTGATCTTGTCGAAAACGACGACGCGTTCGGCACCACCCTGCAAGAGCATGCGCGCGAAATTGCTCCCGATGAAGCCCGCGCCGCCGGTGACCAGAAATCGTCGATACCGTGTTTCTCCCATCCCAACGCCTTCCCGCATGGTGAGTTCGCGTGCGATCCGGACTCCATGCAGAGCCTACTAAACCGCCGGCGCGTACAGCAACGGCCCACACGCCCGCGGGGCTTGGCCCTTCGATAGGTCCCAAAATTGACCCAGAGAAAAGTACCGGGAAGTTGGTACCGTTGGCTTGACATGAGAGTATCAAGGTACTAGAATACTCGCGAGATGAAAGTACTATGGCGCGACAATGTGAACGCAATCGCGCATGGGACTAGTAGTCAACGACCGAAGGTAATGTGCACGGCGAACGATTCCAATCAATCCGATTCTTGAGCGTTCGCTACGAATTGATGGGGGCCTGAAACGATGAAGTGGAAATAGGCAGGTAGCCGCCCGGCTACAACCCGTTCCCTTGACGTTTCAAGCAGGAAGGGATTAACAACATGTTCAAGTGGAAATAGTCGGCTAATCCCTTGTGGTTTGCCACATTGATGGCGACCACGCATCATCCATGCGCGACCCACGCTTCGGCACGTCGCGAACGATGATTGTGAACAATCCCGGTTTTCGACAGGTTGGCAACGGAGAGCGCCTGTCGAAGATCGGGATTTTCCTATTTCTATTCGGTAATCAACGTGACTCGATCGCGTGGTTGCGGGGCCGCGACGGCACGATGCGTCCAACAGTACAGACGTACTTCACAGACCGGTACTGACACACCACCTTTGAGCACAGTTTCGCAGTAGAACCGCCGAAACCCACTGCTATAATCGATGTACCGAGGCAGAATTGGTGCGTACGGACACACCTATTCTGGCGAACGAGTGAATGTCATCGAGGCTCGCGCTGCTCCTCGGATTGACCTTCGTGAGCAGAGAGATCGCCGTGCAG
>JAICWZ010000002.1 GCA_025966355.1 Thermomicrobiaceae bacterium | reverse complement strand
GACTGCCAGTGGCGTACATGCCCGTCCGCTGGCCGAGTTCGTCTTCCTGGCGCTACTCTCGCACGTCAAGGAATTGCCAAGACTGCAACGCGATCAGCGTGAGCACCGCTGGCAGCGGTTCTGTTCCGACGAGCTCGACGGCAAGACGCTGGCGATCGTCGGGCCTGGCCGAATCGGATCTCAAGTGGCGCATATCGGGCGCGCGTTTAGTATGCGGGTAACCGTCATGGGCCGGCGCGGCGGCGCCGAGCGCGCGGCTGAGTTGGGGGTGGACAAAGCGTACACGCGCGAACAGTTGCACGAGATGTTGAGTGAAGCGGACGCGGTCGTTCTCAGTTGCCCGCATACGCCGGAGACCGAAAATCTGATGGACCGAGCGGCGATCGAGGCGATTAAGCCGGGCGCGATGTTCGTCAATATCTCACGCGGGCAGGTTGTTGACGAAGCGGCGCTACTCGACGCGCTGCGCGACGGGCGTATCGTTTTCGCGGGGCTCGACGTCTTCCGGAAAGAGCCGTTGCCTGCCGACAGCCCGTTCTGGGATCTGCCGAATGTCCTGATCAATCCGCACTCGGCGAGCACGGCCTATAGCGAGAATCAAAAGATCACCGACATTCTCTGCCACAACTTGCGCTGCTATCTCGATGGACGTCCCGATGAGATGCGGAACGTACTCGATAAGCGGCGGATGTATTGACCGCTTCATCGCTCACGACCGCACCGCTGCGGCTGCTACCGTTCGGCCGGCAGGCGGCGGCGCGTCAGCTTGCGTTGAGCGAGGCAGTCCTCGATGAGATTGGCCGGAACGGCGGTCCTCCGACACTGAGGCTCTACGGCTGGCCGGGGAGCACCATGCTCCTCGGCGCCGGTCAACCGGCGAGCGCGGTTGATCGCGAAGCGTGCGATCGGCTCGGAATTCCGTTCCTGCGCCGCATGTCGGGGGGGACGGCGGTACTGCACGACGAACACACGATCAGCCTTCAGTTGACGTTGCCCGCGGGCCACCCGCTCGTGAGCGACGACATTCATCGCAATTTCCGCTGGTTCTCCGAATTCCTGATGGCCGCGCTCGAGCGGCTTGGTATCGAGGCAAGCTGGATGCCGCTCGACCGAGCGCGGGCTGAGCAGGCACCGCCCGGTTTGGAAGGTGCGTGTTACTCGACATTGGCTCCGTATGAAATCGCAGTTGCTGGGCGAAAATTGATCGGCCACGGTCAAATGCGCCGCGTGCGGGCGACCGCGCTGCAATCGATGGTTTACGGCGTTTTCGATCCGAGCCAAACCGTCCGGTTGCTCCGCGACGACGGGCGGTCGGAGCAGGAACTCGAACATGACCTGGCGGAGCGGGTGACGGATCTTCGATCCGCGGCCGGTCGCGACATCGCGACGGACGAGTACGTGGATGCCGTTGTCGGCGTCGCGGAATCGATCTTCGGTCGCGTCGAGCGAGTGGAATCTCTGACAACCGCTGAGCTGGAACGAGCCGACGAGCTCGAGCGCACCAAGTATGGGAATCCGGAATGGACGTTTCGTCGCTGAGCTAACCGGCCGTGGCCTGTACCGGCGGTGGAGTCGCCCTGCCCGCGCGGTGCTTGCGGTGAACCGGATGCCCCCAGAAGTAGGCGACGTAGGTCAGCGTGGCGATCGCCATGGTGACGCCATAGACGATAAACGTCAGGCGATAACCATCGGCTACGATGACTTCACCGGCCAACACGCTGGCGAGCGCATAGCCCAGGTTCCAGGCGCCGCTCCGCAGGCTGAAGGCGTTGGCTCGGGCGCGTGGTGGTAGAACATCGGAGATGAACGACGAATCGATTGGCCAGGCCATATTAATCGACGTCGTACGCACGACCTGCGCGGCGATCGCGACGCCGGTTCCAGGGACGAACGCGAGCGCGAGATAGAGCGGGGCTGACATCAGCCGGATGAAGAAGCTCGAAATCAACGCACCATATTTCCGATAGATGGCCGGAGCGAGCAAGCTGGTGACGGCCGCGATGACACCGGCGATCGAGAAGATGATACCGATCTGGTCCGGGTTCGAGCCGAGAGATTCGAGAAAAACGTTCACGAACGGCACCACGGCGCCACTGCCCAGACTCATGATTAAACCGACGAGCACAAAGACGGACATATCGCGTCGTACGCGCCGGGTGGCGGTCGGAAGTTCGACGAGTACGGCGGACTGCGCTAAGTCTGCTTGATCGTGATTACGGATGCGGCGCATCGACCAGAGCGGGATGAGGCCGAAGAAGCCAATCGCGATGCCGATTAGCAGCGTGGTGCGATACGACATCACACTTTCCACCGGTGTGCCCGCGAACATGGCGACGAGGCGGGGCGTCCAACCGCCAATCAGGCTGCCAATCGTCGACGAGACCGAGTAGATCGAAAACGTGAGGGCGGCGGCGAGCGTGCGCGCCTCTGGCGTTGTCCACTCGACGATAAAAGGCATCGTTGGTACGGTCATAAACGCCAGCGCCGCACCATTCAGCGCCGATGTGACAAGAATCGACGTCGGGTCGTGCAGGCAAACCAGCGCGATGGTCGAGCCGAGAAAAAGGATGGTCCCGTAGATCGTGCAGCGCCAGGTACCGTAGCGATTGATGGCGATACCCATTAGCAGCGCGGCGACGCCCATGGCCACCGTTTGGACCGCGTTGAGCTGGCCGATGAAATCTTCTTTGAGTGAGATTTGTACGAGGTACAGGTTATAGATGAGAACGAAGACGCCGATGCCGATGTTGACGAGTAGCGTATAGAGCAGGTAGAGCCGAATCTCGTGCGAGAGCCGCCCGATCTCTCCAAGAAAGCGATGCACCGAACAGCCCTTCGCGCTCGAAAACCCGCCGCAAAGCGTGGAACCAAACGTCTCCGCGTCGCGTTTTCGTGCACCGCTCGATACCGCAGAGGTGGCACATTATATCGCGTACGAGCGTGGTGATGTGTGTCCTCGGCGATATGCTGTTATGGTAGAGAACAGGGGGTGTTTTGATCGCTGACGAATTAATTTCAGAGATGCTCAACCTGCTCGCGACGCGTCCGGCAGGCCTGCTGAGCGATATCGACGGTACGCTGAGCAAGATCGCGCCCCGACCCGAAGACGCGATCGTGGATGCGGCAACGGTGGCCGTGTTGCAGTCGCTCGCGCGCCGTCTGGAACTCGTCGGCGTCGTGACGGGCCGTTCTGCGCTCGACGCGGAACAGATGCTTGGGTTGAGCGAACTTGTCTATTTCGGGAACCATGGCATGGAACGGCTCGAGGACGGCCGTGTGACCGTCGTTGCCGCCGCGCGTCCATTTGTGGCCGCGATTGCCGAGACGCTGAACGCGGTGCGCTTGCGCTACCCCGATCCAAACGTCCTCTTCGAGAATAAGGGAGTCTCCGGTTCGATCCATTTTCGGCTCACCGCGGATCCTGAACTTGTCGAGGACGAACTTCTTGAAATCGTCGCACCACTGGCGCGTGCCGCCGGTCTGCAATTGACGCTTGGGCGGATGATCATCGAGCTGCGCCCACCGGTGCGGGCGAACAAGGGAACGGCGCTCGCCGACGTGGTGGAAGAGCACAAGCTGCGTTCGCTCCTCTATCTCGGCGACGACATTACCGATCTGGACGCGATGCGGGCGCTTCACGAACTCCGCGACTCCGGGAAGGTTAATGGCCTGTCGATCGGAGTCCTCGATGTCGAATCACCGGTCGAAATCGCCGAGACGGCCGATCGGACCGTTCTCGGGGTGGACGGCGCCCGTGCCCTGCTCGCCGAATTGGCCGACCGATTCGCCGAGGCTGACTCGATCGCGCCAGACGATCACACGGCATCGAGCGGATAAATTGGTCGTGGGATGCGCTGGTAGTCGAAGAACGAGAGAACCGGCGTGGTGATGCCGGGCGTCGTCGTTTCGATCACGCGCGACGCGACGCGACTGAACGTTTCGCGCACGCGCCAGGACGACTTTACCGCGACAATCTGCTTCGTAGCGAGGTCGATTCCGAGCGCTTCAAACAGTACTGGTGTTGGCTCGACCGGTTGGTCGCAGACGACGACTTCGACGCTGCCGCCATGCCGCCCCTCAACGTCGAGGCGCACCGCGCGCCCAAACCCTGCACCCGATGCTCCGATGATCCGACGTACGCCGGCCGTAACCGCGACCGGATAGCCCGCGCTACGGTCGAACTTACCGCCGAGATCGAACGTGAGCGTACTTCCCACGCCCGCCGCGATCGCGGTTGCGACCGCTTCGGGATCGACGATCGCCGCCAGTGCCGCGTTACGCGCGCCGAGATCGATGAGCGCCCAGAGCAAGCCGGTTCCCTCCGATGCCGCGCCGAGGGCCGGGTCATCTCCGGCATCCACGATGATGATCGGTCCATCGGTCGACTGCATCGCCTCGTGGACCGCCATCTCGACATTAACCGGCTCGGTGAAGAAGGTGTCGCGGTTTGTCCAGACGGCGGTGCGAAGGCGCGTCGCCAGGCCGGTCGCAAGTTCGAGTTCAGCGTCGGCTGTTACGACGAGACTGAGCCCGGCATCGGGATGATCGATAAATGGAAAACCGGCGATGATGCTCACATCGAGCACACCGGCTTGCGCCTCGAAGTCATGGGCGAGCGCCTGAATCGTTCGAACCGGCTCGGTGTCCGGGCGCCACATACCTGGCGGCAGAAGGAGCGGCAGCTTCCGCAACGCGCGCCGCGGACAACTCTGCTTGTGGCTCAGGCGATGCAGCAGATCAATCGCCTTGCGCCCAACCCGTCCGGCATCTTCGGGGTCACGAAGGTCGTAGCTGAGGCAGAGGTCACACGGTTCGATCGTCTCCTCGCTGAGATTCGCCAGGCTGCTCCAGACGGCGACGATCGGTTGCTCCGGCGACAACGACGCGCGCGCTTCACGGAGCACGGCGGTATCGACGGAATCGCCTCCCTCGTCAGTCATGCAGCCGCTCAAAACGAGGATCAAAGCATCGACCTTCGTCGCGTGTTCCTGCAGTCGCTGCGAGAACTCGCTCAGCAACGAATCGCGTGCCTCGCGCGCCAACGGCCCGCCGGCTGGAGCGACCGCTTCGATGATTGGGACTATGGTGCTCTGTGCGTCGCCCGCGGCCTGATTCATGCTCTGAACAAGCGCAGTGGTGGCTGGTTGCAAACGGCTGATCGCAGGGGCGGCAAGTTGGTGCGTGCTGGACCATCGCTGCCACTCGGTCGGCTTCCGGTTAAACGTATTGCTCAGATGAAACAGATTCGCGACGGCGATTCTCATTGTGACCCCTTTTCCAACGTCGCCGCACGCACGACGAACCATGAGGGCGCATTCCGCGCTGTTATCATTAGTTTGAGTCGACAGAGAACCGCATCGGGCGCGAATGAGGAACGGGATGACGATGAGTACGACCGAACAGCAGAACCCTGGCGAAACTCCGCAGACACCGAGTGCCGCGCCGGAACAGATCTGCGTGAACTGTCAGAGCGATCTGAGCTCAGACGCGCGCTTTGAACGCTATGGCGTCTGCTCGCACTGCGGACAACATTATCGCATCCCGGCCAAACAGTGGATCGACTTGATCGTCGATCCCGAGTCGTTCGAGGAATTCAGCCGTCATCTCGTCTCGGTCGATCCTCTGGTCTTTTCCGACCGGCTACCATACCGGCGTCGCGTGCTCGATGCTCGTGAACAGACCGGGTTGACCGAAGCCGCCGTGAGCGGAACCGCGCGCATTCTCGGCATTCCCGTCGTTCTGGTGGTGCTCGATTTTCGCTTCCTGGGCGGCAGTATGGGCTCGGTGGTCGGTGAGAAGATCACCATGGCGTTCGAGCGGGCCGCCGAAAAGAAGATGCCGATTATCACCGTCGCGGCTTCCGGTGGGGCGCGCATGCAGGAAGGCATGCTCAGCCTGATGCAGATGGCGAAGACAGTCGCCGCGGCGAAGAAGCTGCATGACGCGCACGTGCCGTTCGTATCGCTGCTCACCCACCCGACGACCGGCGGCATTTACGCCAGTTTCGCGACCCAGGGCGACGTTATTCTCGCGGAGCCGAAAGCACTCGTCGGCTTTGCCGGGCCGCGCGTCATCAAAGGCACCTCCGGACGAGACGATATTCCGTCGCACACCGCCGAGTTTCTCTTCGGGCAGGGCTTCGTAGATCAGGTCGTCGATCGAACGCGATTGCGCGACACGCTCTCGACGATCCTCCGTATCCTCAATTCCCGGCCGCAGCTCTCGAAAGACGGCAAGCGTTCCACGACCGCGCCCGCGAGCGGTGATCGACCGGCCTGGGAGATCGTGCAGATCGCCCGGCATCCTGAGCGGCCAACCGCGCTTGATTACATTCGACGCATGAGCCAGCAATTCGTCGAGCTACATGGCGATCGCCTTTACGGTGATGACCCGGCCATCGTGGGCGGACTCGGCGAGATCGCCGGACGAGGCGTCGTCTTCATTGGCCACGAACGCGGGCATGGCGACGAAAGCCGGCGCGGCGGCCAGGCATTGCCCGAGGGCTACCGCAAGGCCACGCGACTGATGGAGTTGGCGGCACGACTGCGGCTGCCGGTCGTGACGTTGATCGACACTCCTGGCGTCTATCTCGGCGAAGGTTCGGAAGAGCGCGGTATCGCGATGGCACTCAGCGAGAATCTGGCGCTGATGAGTTCGCTGCCGGTGCCTGTCGTCGCGGTGATCATCGGTGAAGGCGGCAGCGGCGGAGCTATCGCGCTCGGTCTGGCCGATCGCGTGTTGATGCTCGAGAATGCGGTGTACAGCGTTATCGCGCCGGAAGGCGCCGCCGCCATTCTCTTCCGGGACGCCTCACGCGCGCCGGAGGTTGCCGAATCGCTCAAGATCACGGCGGCCGATTGTTTGCGCCTGGAGGTGATCGACGAAATCGTGCCGGAGCCAGAAGGTGGCGCGAATCGCGATCCGAACTACGCGTCCGCCCTCTTGCTCGATTCGTTGACCGACCGGTTGGCCGAATTACTCGACATGTCGACGGATCGCCTCGTGCGCGAGCGCTATCGGAAGTTCCGGCGCATGGGGCAACACAACACGTATTTGCGCGAACTGGTGGCACAGGAAGCGACCGATCTCATCTCGCGCGTGACCGGTACGTTCGATTCGATCCGCGATCGATTACCATTCGGTGACGAACAGGCGTTGCCGGCTGAGATCGACGGCGATCTCGAGCGAACGGCCGACGCGGAGGAGCAGCGCGAAGATCGCTGACGAACGCCAGTATCATGCGACATCGGTGAAACCAGCGAGGGGACGGCTGCGAATCGATGCCGGACTTTAGTTCGTCGCGGGTAAAGCGACGCCTGCTCGTTCTTTTTGCGCTCATTGCCGTGGCCTGGATCGTTTGGAAAGCACGGGGCGCGCTGACACCGTTTGCCCTCGGCGCGGTGATCGCCTACCTGCTCGCGCCCGTCGTCATCTTCTTCGAGCGGATGCTGCATCTTCCCTCGCGGTTCTCATCGCTGTCGGCTGGTATCTCGGTGGTTCTCACCTACCTTCTCGCGATCGGCGTGCTCGTGGTCGCCGGGTTTTTCCTTATCCCACCATTGATCAGTCAAACGAACGAATTCGTCGACAACGCGCCGAGCTACGTCGACGACGCCAAGGTGGAACTTAATAACCTCGATCGGTTCTATCACGAGAATATTCCGCAGGTCGTGCGGACCAACATCGAAAAGAACCTGGATGCGGTCAAGGCTCAACTGTCGGAAACCGGCAAGACAGCCCTCAAGGTGACGTTCAACGCGGTCAGCACGGTCATCGGGTTCGTCGCGGGCCTCGCTCTGCTCCCATTCTGGGTGTTTTACGTGCTGAAGGATCAGCGCCGGGGCATGGCCTGGTTTTACAACCTCTGGCCGCCCGACTGGCAGGAGGACGTGCGCAACATCGTCGGGATCGTGGACACGCTGCTGGCGACGTATATCCGGGTGCAGCTCTTTCTGGGCGTCGTCATCGGGATCGTTACCGGTGTCGCGATGTGGGTTATCGGGATACGACAAGCAATCGTGCTGGGGCTGTTCGCGGGGCTCTTCGAACTCGTGCCGGTATTGGGGCCGTGGATCGCCTTTATCGTTGCCGCGACCGTGACGCTCGCCACCGACCCCGATCGTATCTTTCTGGTGGCGCTGGCGTTCCTCGGTATCCAGCAGCTCGAAAACACGTTCCTGGTTCCCAAGTTACAGGGGGATGCGCTGCGCATCAACCCCGCGATCATTGTGATGCTGCTCGCCATCGGCGGCTCGCTCTGGGGACTGGTGGGGCTGATCGTCGTCGTGCCGCTCAGCGCCGTGTTCCGCGATGTCTTCGTCTATCTCTACCATCGCGCCAGCGACCTCGCACCGGCGGACTCGATCCCGGAAGACTTGCTAGAGCGCTGATTTCGACCGCAGGTGCGGGAAGAGAATGACTTCCCGAATATTTTGCTGGTTGGTGAAGAGCATCGTCAGTCGATCGATCCCCAGACCGAAGCCGCCGGTCGGCGGCATGCCGTACATCAGCGCGTTGACATAATCAAGGTCGATCATCATCGCATCGGCATCGCCCGCCTCGCGATCGCGCGCCTGTTCCATGAAGCGCTGCAACTGATCCATCGGGTCGTTCAACTCGGTGTAAGCGTTTCCCATTTCGAGCCCGGCGATGAACGGCTGGAAGCGCTCGACGAGGCGCGGATCGTCGGGCGAGCGCTTGGCGAGCGGCGATAGCTCGACCGGGTAGTCGATGAGAAAGGTCGGCTCGATGAGCGTGGGCCGCACGAACGTCTTCATCAGTTCGTCGACGATTCGCGGCCAGACGGTGGTCGGTTCGACATCCGCTCCGGCGGCCTTCGCCCGACGGTACATCTCGGCCTGATCGCTCGTTTCGAGGAAGTCGATGCCGGTCGCGTCAATCAGCGCCTGGCGGAGCGTGATTCGCCGCCAGGGTGGGGTGAGGTCGATCTCCTGCTCGTTCCAGACGATCGTTTGCGTACCCAGCGCTTCCTGCGCGATCGTTGAGATCATGCGTTCGCAGATATCCATGACGTGGGTATAGTCGGCATAGGCGACATAGAACTCGACCATGGTGAATTCAGGCGAGTGACGGCCGTCGATTCCCTCGTTGCGAAAGTCCTTGCAGATCTCATAGACACGTTCGAAGCCACCGACCAGCAGTCGCTTCAGATAGAGCTCGTCCGCGATGCGCAGATAGAACTCCTGGTCGAGGGCGTGGTAGTGTGTCGTGAAGGGTCGCGCCGCCGCGCCACCGTAGAGCGGCTGCAGCGTCGGCGTTTCAACTTCGAGGAAGCCTTCGCCGTCGAGGAAGCGTCGCATCTCCCGGAGTATGGCGCTGCGGATGACGAAGATGCGTCGCACGTCATCGTTGGCAATCAGATCGGCATAGCGCTGACGATAGCGCGTTTCGATGTCGGTCAGTCCGTGCCACTTCTCGGGCGGCGGATTGATCGCCTTGCTGAGCAGTTCGAACTCGGTTGCCTGCAGTGAAACCTCGCCGGTCCGCGTGCGAAAGAGGGATCCGCGCGCTTCGATGAAGTCACCAAGATCGATCATCCGCCGAAAGCGATCGAACGCTTCGTCGGAGAGGTTGCCGCGCCGGAGATAGATTTGCAACGAGCCGTCGCCATCGCGCACATGGGCGAAAATCGACTTGCCCATGTTGCGCACCGACGTGACACGACCGGCGACGACCATCTCGGTCGTGTCGTGCTCGCCCTCGAGCGTCGGTTCGACGTGGGCGAAATGTGCGAGCGCGGCGGCTGTCGTCGCGGTGCGATGTGAACGCGGCGGATAGGGTTCAATGCCCTCGCCGCGCAGTTCTTCCGCCTTCTTCAGCCGTAATTCCTGTTGTTCATTCAGTTCAAGCATCTGATCCCCCTCAAATGGAGGCGCCATGTTCGCTTCCAGACAGACAAAAGCCGCGGCGCCCTGGGGCGTCCGCGGCTGAACCCTGCTCGATCGGCGCGTTACTCGATCAACTTGACCGTAAACGTCGATTCACCGCCGGGAGCGCGGACAATCACGTTGTCTCCGACGCGTTTACCCAGCACGGCGGCGCCGACTGGCGACTTGATCGAGATCTTACCATGAAGCGTATTCGCTTCTTCCTGGCTCACCAGTGTCCACGTCTCTTCAACGCCGTTTTCGTCGATCAACGTCACCTGCGAACCAAACTGCGCTTCGTCGGGCGAGTCGGACTTCTCGGCGATGCGAGCGTGGCGCAAGAGGTTCTCGATCTCGCGCATGCGCGCCTCGATGAGCATCAGCTCTTCTTTGGTATCTTCATACTCGCTATTGTCGGAAACGTCCCCATCCATCGTGAGCTCTTGAATACGAGCTGCCACCGCAGGTCGCTTCACCGTTCGGAGCGATAGCAACTCCTGTTCAAGATCGACCTTACCCTCGGCAGTAAGCATGACCGCACGATCGACGGACATTGCTACCCTTCTTTCGCGATGTTCGGAGACAACAAACCAAGCGCCGGCTCAAGCGAGCCCGCAAACAGAACAACGATTATGGAGTGGCTGGAACCGGATCGCGTTATGGAACCGGTCGAGGCGCGACGTGCGATTTCGCGGCATATATTGAGAGCCGAGGATACTAGATCCTCGGCGCCCCGCTCATTCTCATTGTACTACAAGGTGCATGTCGTTGCAACGACACGTAAACCAGTTCATTCGGCACGACGCTCAACGATACTCAGACCATGAGCGCCGTATGGTGGGTGAGAAGGGACTTGAACCCCTGACCTCGCGGATGTGAACCGCGCGCTCTAACCAGCTGAGCTACTCACCCGGCAGCGGGCACGAGTATAGCATGGCGTTCCGCGCCCCCACAATCAAACTCGCTGCCGGCCCCGCGCATCGGATGCGGCTTAGCCTACCTCGGCGATGCACTCGACCTCGACCAGCGCACCCGCCGGAAGTCCAGCAACCTGAACCGTGCTGCGCGCCGGAGGCATCGTCGTGAAAGAGCGTCCGTAGACTTCGTTGAACGCCGGGTAGTCGGCGAGATTCGTCAAGAAGCACGTCGTCTTGACGACGTTGTCGATCGACGAGCCGGCGGCTGCCAATACGGCGGCAACGTTGGCCATTACGCGCTCCGCCTGCGCCACGATGTCGCCCTCGACGAGCTTCCCGGTGGCCGGGTCAAGTGGGATCTGTCCGGCGGTGAAGACCAAATTTCCCAGCTTGATTGCCTGCGAATACGGGCCGATTGCCTGCGGAGCATCATTCGTCGCGACAACACTCTTTGCCATTTGCATCCCTGCCATTCACGCGCCGCGCGCGAGCCAATCCGTCGGGGTACTCTAGCATCGACACGTGCATCGGTCAACGACCGCCCCGGCGTCTAACTGCCGTGAGGCTATACTTGGACGATACGGATTCGGTGCATTTTGCAGTCCCTTCGCGGCGAGAGGATCCGCTTTTCATGCGCTGCTCGATCATCGTTGTGACCTACAACGGCTGGCAGCATACGCACGCTGGCCTCTGTGCGATCGAGCGCGATCTGCCGCCGGACGCGTCGGTCGTTGTCGTAGACAACGCCTCGACGGATGGCACACCGGACCGGATTCGCGCGCAGTTTCCAACCGTCCAGCCGATCGAGAACGAGCGCAACCTCGGTTTCGCGGCGGGCGCGAATCTCGGCATTGCGCGGAGTGAGGGCGACGTCGTCGTATTGCTCAACAGCGACGTGGTCATTGAGCCTGGCTTCATTGCTGAAATCCTGGCGCCGTTCGCGCGGTCGAGCAGAATCGGCGCGGTCGCGGGCACACTGGTCTACCAGCGCCGTCCCGAAATCGTCGCCTCGGCCGGGATCGACGTGTTCCGCAACGGGCTGGCGCTCGACTACGGTGCCGGCCGGCGGCGCTCCGATCTGACCGATCAACCGGTGTTTGGCGCATCCGGCGGTGCCGTTGCTTACCGGAGGACCGCGCTTAACGATGTTGGGCTCTTTCCCGAGGCATTCTTCATGTATCTGGAGGACGTCGATCTTGCCTGGCGCCTGCGGCTGCGCGGCTGGGAGACGATGCTGGCGGCCAACGCGGTCGCGGCGCACGCGGTTTCGGCGTCGTCCGGCGAAGGCTCGTCGTTCAAACGTCGGTTGCTGGCACGCAACCGAATCTGGACGCTCATCCGCTGCTTCCCCCGCGGGTTGTCCATCCGGTACGGTTGGCGCGTCGCGCGTTATGATGGACTCGTACTGGCGAGCGCGCCGTTTCGTCATGATGGGGCAAGCGTTGGTGGGCGGATCGAGGCGCTCGGTGGGGTACGTGCTCGGCTGGCTGAGCGTCGGTTGATCCAGTCGAGAACGACGGTGAAGCAAGCGGAGATTGAGCAATGGCTCCGCCCTGAGCCGGCCGCCTCGGAGTTGCTGCGGCTCAGAAAGTGCTCACGGGAGCTGGCGATAGATTAGCCGAGCGCGCTCCCCATTTGGAACAATAAGGCTTCTGGTGCGTTGAATGAATGGGTGGATCATCACTCCGCGATGGATTCAACCGTACCGGAATCGGACGCGATATTTCGTGGCTGAAGCTCGATTAACTAGGGCGTGGGGTCGGGAAGGGTTATACGAACGTGGTTGGAAATGCGGCCTATGGGCCGCGAGCAGGACGCTTCACGCTCAGTCGTACGCACGCGGTGTCGATAGCGATCTGGCGAACGGCGCTGATTATTGCGGGAATACTGGCGCTCATCGTGGCCCTGGCGGCGGCGTTGCTGCTCGTGTATGGCTGGACACATGATGACACGATCTACAATGGAGTAACGGCTGCTGGTGTCGATCTTGGCGGTCTGAACCAGCAGCAAGCGACCGAAAAGATCTCCGCTCAGATTGAACGCGAAGCGCCGAGCCAGATTACGCTGACCGACGGTAATCAACAGTGGAAGATCCCCGCGTCGTCAATCGGGCTGTCGTTCGACGCCCAGAAGACAGCCGAGCAGAGCCTGCAAATTGGCCACTCGGGAAGCCTCTGGTCGCGCTCGAATCAATGGCTACGCACCTTTGTTTCGGGCGAAGAGGTTCCGGTAACGTTCTCCTTCGATAAAAACGCGACCGTTGACGCGCTCCATAATGTCGCGCCGTCCGTCGTGCGTGCGCCTCAGAACGCGCGTTACGTCTTCTCGTCCGACAATTCGCTAACGGTCGACCCGGCCGACGACGGCGTGGCGATCGACGTCAACGGCACGCTCAATCACATTCGGGGCAGCGTCGGCGATCTTTCGGCGGAACCGGTGCGCATCCAGACGCAGGCGGTGGCGCCGGAAATTCAGGCGAGCGATTTGCAGCCGGGCCTGAAACAGGCGAACGCGATGGTATCGCAGCCGATGATTCTGGCGAACCATGGAACGAAGTGGGAGATCCCGAGCGATACGCTGCGCGGGATGATCGTCGTCAATCAGTCCGGTTCGGATACCGTCACACTGTCGAGCAGCGCGCTTGAAGCGTATGTTCGCCAAATTGCCGATCAAGTGAAGACGACTGGCCAGAACGCGACCGTGCAGTGGAACAGCGATGCAGGCGACTTCGAAGTGGTGAAGAGTGTCAACGGTGAAGCGCTGGACGCCGAAACCACGACCGCCAATATTTTGGCGGCGCTCAAGGACGGCAAGCATTCCGTCGATGTCGCGCTCACGAGCACGCCGGCACCGGTCGTTGATGCCGATGCACAAGACGCGATTACCCGCGCCGAGGCCTACACCGCGAACCCGCTCAAGCTCACCTGGGATGGTGGTGAGCAAAACCTGACGCCTGAGCAGATCGCGTCTGTGCTCACATTTACGGCGCAGCCGGATCAAACCAACAAGATCGCGATCGGCGTCAGCCCAGACGCGATGAGTGGCCTGCTCGGTTCGCTCAAGGATAAGGTCGAGGTGCAGGCCAAGGATGCCGATCTGCGCTACATCGATGGTGCTGTGACGGTGCGCACGCCGGAGCAAGTCGGACGCACGCTCAACGTCGATGCCTCGGTTAGCGCCATCCAGACGGCTCTGACAAGCGGTGCGGGTTCGGCGGCACTTGTCACCGCGCCGGTCGAACCGCAGATTACCGCGGCGATGGCCGGTTCGATCGTCATTCGCCAGCAACTGGCTAGCGGCCAAACGTATTACGGCGGCTCGGTCGCGAATCGCGCCTACAACGTCGACCTGGCCGTGCAGCGCGCGAATGGCGCCCTGGTGCCGCCAGGGGCCACCTATTCGTTCGTCGGTTCGATCGGAGCGGTCGATCTGAACAACGGATACAAGGTCGGCTACGGCATCGTCGCCACGAGTAACGGCAGCGTCTCGACGGTGCCTTCGGTCGGCGGTGGCATCTGCCAGGTGGCAACAACGCTCTTTCACGCCGCGTTCTGGGCCGGGTTGCCGATCGTTCAACGGAGCTGGCACCTGTACTGGATACCACTCTACGGTCAGCCGCCGAGCGGCATCACCGGATTGGACGCCACGGTCGACACCGATGCCGGCCTTGATCTGAAATTCAAGAACACGACGAACGACTGGATCGCGATCCAATCGTCATCGGACGGAACGAACGTCAACTTCTCGATCTGGGGCACCGATCCCGGCTGGAACGTCAAGGTTGACGATCCGGTGGTGACGAATGTCGTCAAGGCCAACACTGCGATGCAGTACGAGCAGAGCGATCAGCTCGCGGCCGGCACGAGCGTACTGGTCGAACACGCCGAGGACGGCTTCGATGCGACGGTTCATCGACAGGTCTCGAAGGACGGCAAAGTCATCGATGACCTGACGCTCAAGAGCCATTATCTGCCGTCCGGAAACGTGACGCTCCAGGGCACAGGACAGTAGGACAACGGCCAGCACAAAAGATCGTGTGATCGATCGCCGTGGTCCTAATCAGACCACGGCGATTTGACCTTCGACGGCCGGCGGGGCTACGATTCGAACGTTAACGGTGTCAATCGCTGTCTGGAAGACTCACTTCCCCGCTGAAAGGTTCGATCACTTTGGCTCAACGTCTTCTCACAGATAAGCGCGTCCTGTCGCTCGGGCTCGTCGTTGGCGCGGCCGTCGGCACCTGGGCCGGTGCGCGTGCGCGCGACTACACTGAGCGGCGACCAAAACCGTCATTGATCGACTGGGATCAGGCGCGTTCGATCGCGACCAACATGAACCGGCAGTCGGAGCTTGCGTCGCACGATCGCGAAGCGCTGAACGAGTACTACCGCTCGCTCACGCAGCGCTCGATCCCGCTCGTCGCGGAATACAGCGGCGACGCCGAAATTCCGGAGGTCGAGCACGTTTATGCCTTCGATCGAGCGGACTGGGTCAACGCCAATATCGATAGCTTCGCCCAGATGTTCGAGCCGCTCGAATCGCTCAATCCGCTGAGCGGCCAGGATTCGCCGAATACACTCATGGTGCTTTGGGGCGAGCTCAATCAGCGCGCGTTGAGCGCCGAGCTGGGATTCTTGCTCGGGTATCTGGCGCGACGCGTGCTTGGTCAGTATGATCTCGCGCTCCTGGGACGCGAACCGATCGGTCGCGGCAAGCTCTATTTCGTGCAGCCGAACATCGAACGCGTTGAGCGGATGCTGGCGCTACCTTCGGACGACTTTCGCCTCTGGCTGGCGCTGCACGAGACGACGCACGTCTTCGAGTTCGAGGCGCATCCCTGGGTTCGCCAGCATGTGAATGGGCTGCTCGAAGCGTACTTCGGCCATCTGAATCAGGACTTCGAGCACCTTAAGCGCGGCTTCGCCGGCCTCAAGGTCTTTTGGGATCGCGCTCGAGAACAGCGCGGTGAGAATGACCGCTGGATCAATCTGGTTATGACGCCGGAGCAGAAGCAGATCTTCGACTCGATGCAGGCGACAATGTCGGTCATCGAGGGCTACAGCAACCACGTCATGAACGCGGTCGGTAAGCAGCTCATCCCGACCTATGAGGTGATCTCTCGGCGCTTCGAACAGCGGCAGCGCCAGCGGACGACCGCCGAACAGCTCTTCGCGCGCCTGACCGGACTCGACATCAAAATGGAGCAGTACCGGCAGGGTGAGGCGTTTATCAATGCCGTTGTGCGGGAGCGGGGCCACGACTTCGTGCGGCAGGTCTGGAACGCACCCGAGTATCTCCCGAGTCTGGCTGAGATACAGGCGCCGGCGCAGTGGATCGCACGCGTGGAGAAGCTCTAGGCGCTGAGTAGCGTGAGGTCGTCGGTGCGAAAACACGTGAGGAGGGGCCAGTGACGTTCGATCTGACTCGACTTGCGTCGCGCATCGACGACCTGGCGGGTGGGGCCGCCTCCGGGTCGTCGGCGGGAGCGTTTTCAGAACTCGCGAACGCCTTCGATGCAATCGATGCCTATGATCTTAGTGGGCGCATCAAGGAGGCGAAGACGACCTGGCTTCTGGCGCAGCCGGACCGGTCGTTTCAGGGCTCGCTGCCGGCACCGTCGCCGCCCGCCGAATATTCCGTCGTTGCCAGCGACGGCTCCTTCATTCTGCCGGATCGGCATTCACCGGCGCGCTTCTACATCATCAACATCGGTAAAGTCGTGTTGCGCTACGGACGCGACCCGCACGCCGAGATAACCGCCGACCCGGAAATCTACTTTCGCGAACACGAGTTGTACGTGCCGAACGAGGTCAAACGGATTCCGGTCAGCGGCACCCTCCTCGGTTTCAAGCGCGCGGCCGACGAATTGACGGCGGTGGCCGAGGTGGCCGCCGCCCAGACCGGACCGACGATTGGGTTACAGGACGGCACGCTCATTCTGTGGGGGCTCGAAACCTTTCCGCAGCCGGTGGTGAATTGGATTCTTGACGCCTACCTCGGCGCGCTTGACGCGCTGGAGGAGTGCGACATCCCGATCGCGTCGTATATCAGCTCTCCGGCGTCTTCAGACGTCATGAATAGCATTCGTGTCTCCGTCTGCGATTACCCGTTGAACGGTCGACCGGTCGATTGCCGGGATTGTCACCGGCGCGCCGTGAATGACGGGCATATTCCCGCCTGCGACTTCATTCCGGACGTGAGTGATCGCGTGCTGTTCGAGCAGATCGCGGCGCTTCATCCGGGAGAGCGCTCGCAGGTGTTCGCCAGCCGGTCGGAGATCTTGAAGCGCTATTCACCGCAGCACCATATTCATTTCTTCTACCTGCACTCCGGCACCGAGATCGCGCGCGTTGAAGTGCCCCATTGGGTCGCGCGTGATGCGACGAAACTCGATCTGAT
>JAICWZ010000264.1 GCA_025966355.1 Thermomicrobiaceae bacterium | reverse complement strand
GTGGCGATAGATCAGTGCAACGGGGTTCGTCGGGTGACCCGGACTGAACTATTGAAGCGCCACTGAAGTTTGAAGCAGGTACCCCGTGCGGGATTCGAACCCGCGATCTTCACCTTGAAAGGGTGATGTCCTAGGCCTCTAGACGAACGGGGCATCGTCGCGTAACCGGCTAAGATTACCGGTTGGCGATTTCCCTTGTCAAATACCAGCGTCCGCCTTCATTGCGCGCAGCCGCAGCCGCGACAGCTTGAGCCGTATCGACCAGATGCAGTATCCGAGCACGAGCACGACGTAGGTCACGAAGGTTGTGCTCCAACTGAGCGCGAACATCGTTCCAGATGAACCGGCGATGGCGGGCTCGCGTTCGGCGATAGCGATGATCATTTGTGCCGGCAGCCAGGTTGCGGCACCCGCGATCTCTGCCAGCAGCGGATGAACGAGCGATGCGACAACCGTCACCACGCCGCCGGTCATCACCAGGCCGACCAGCGGAGCGGCCACCAAGTTTGCCAGCGGTGCGAACAGCGAAAAGGTGCCGAAGTGATGGAGCTGTAACGGCGCCGTGGCGATCTGCGCTACGAAGGGGAGCGCGAGCGCGCTTTGCCACCCGGAAAGACGTGGGAACTGCTCGACAAAGAGCACGATGCCGAGCGTCGCGGCAACTGAGAGCTGGAAACCGACGTCAAACCGTATCGATGGAGTGAGTGTCACGATTGCAGCCACCGTCAGCAGTATCGAAGTCACGAGGTCGCCTTGCCGCCCGCGCCAGCGCGCCATCAAGAACACGGTCGCCATACCGGCGGCACGTATGACTGATGGTCCCATGCCGACGAGGAACGCGTATGCCCAGACGACGCCGACGCCCGCCAGGAGTGTAACCAGGCTCGTTGGAGCCAGTCGCCGCGTGAGGAGCGAAATAAGACCCGCGACGAGCGCGACATTCCAGCCGCTGACCGCGGTGATATGCGACATGCCGCTCAGCCGAAAGCGCTGGCGCGTTGATGCGGTCATGCCGGAATCGTCGCCGTTCATGATGCCGAGTGTCAGCGCCCCGGCCGGTTCCGGTACATATCGTTCGATTGAGGACGTAAGCAGGTTATTTGTTCGGACGCGCAGGCGCGTCAATGGCGACGAGGCCGAGCGCTCTATTTCGAACGCCGGAACAAAGACATCCGTCCCCGGCTGTGTAGCGGGCAACAAGACCGTTCCATCCTCCGTGCTCTTCCACGAAGCCGGTGCCCAGAATCGAATCTCATCGCCACTCGTGACGGACGGGAAGAGCGGCAGAGAGACCGCGATCGTTGGCCCGTTGCCGCCACTCAACTGGAGCTTCGCCGTGACCCGCGTCGATTCTCGCCGGGGGAGACCCACGACGATGGCATCAATCGAACGATCGGCGCTCATACCGGAAACGATCGATTCCCCTCGCTCGACACTCGCGCCGGCGCGCCAGGCGCCGATTGCGAGCAGGAGCAGCGCCAGCACGGGGATGGTCCGATCGACCCACCGATCACCGAACAGCACGGCCGCGACGCCGCCGGCGATTAACGGCACCGCCTGCACCCAGCCGGCGCCCGAATCGCGCAAGAGGACACCGGCAAGAAACGCGACAGCAAGAATGATTCCGGTCACGGTTATGAGCCTACCGTCGCAAGATCGCGAAGCTCATCGACCATGCGCGCGGAGATCCCCTTGACATTCGCCAGATCGTCCAGTGATCCGAAGGGGCCATGCTCGTTTCGATAGTCGATGATTCTCTGCGCCAGAGCCGGTCCAATCCCCGGCAGCGACTCCAACTGTTCGAGCGTCGCGCTGTTTACGTCGATGGGTCCCTCGACCGACGGCACCGGCGTGGCCAGCGCGGTTGAAGCGATCACCGAGGACGCGGCAGCCACAGACGGCGCCGTTGCCGTCCGCGCCGGGACAATCACTTGCTGGCCGTCGTGGAGCTCGGCTGCCATTTGCAGCGCCGATTGGTCGGCGCTTGCCAGCAGTCCGGCCTGCTCGAGCAACGTGGCGACACGGGCATGAAGCGGCAGGGCGTAGAGCCCGGGTGTCGCGACGGCACCACCGGCATAAACGGTCATCTCGCTTGACGCGCTGATCGGTTCAACCTTCAGAACCAGTTCGTGCGAGCGATTTCCGCGCACGAAGACGACAATCGTCGCCACCGCGAGCGCGACGACGGCTCCGAGCACGAACAGGCGAATGTGATTTCGGTCCACGTCCACCAACCGGGTCAAGCGCTGTCACAATTCGCAGGCACTATAGTCGATCTTGCCGGTAACGCAAGTAGGGCAGTCTGCGTTGTCGTACGCGCTTGGTATAATCGCAGTCTGATCTTTGGCAGGGCCCGACACGCGTTGCGGTCCTGTTTGGTGTGCGACAAGAGAGTGAGCAGCCATGCCGCTGTCTGAAATTATCCCGCTGCTCGAACGAGATGACTGGATCGTCGCGCTGCAAGAGGCAGTCGATCATCTTCCACTGTCGCGCGTACTCGAAGTCGATGATCTTCCCGTCGCGGCGCGCGCGGCCGTCATCGCGACGCTCATCTCGCGGGTGCAACGACCGACGGTGATCGTCACCAGCCGACTCGATACCGCTGAAGAGATGGCGGGATTACTTTCGGAATACCTCGATGTCGATCCACTCGTCTGGCCGGTCGCAGACGCGCTCCCCTACGAGCAATTGCCGGTCGATCGCACCGTCAGCGCGCGGCGCGTCGAAACGCTGCTGAGACTGCTGGACGACCAAGCATCGGTCATCATCGCTCCGGCGCGCGCGCTCACCCAGATCGTCAATCCGCCCGAGCAGATGGCCGGTGAGCGGCTCGAACTGGCGGTTGGCCAACGCCTGCGGGTCGATGCGTTTGTCGCCTCGGCGCTGGAGCAGGGCTACGAATTCATGCCGATGGTGACGGAACCGGGCCAGATCAGCCGTCGCGGCGGCATCGTCGATGTCTTCCCGCCCGCGTCGGAACATGCGGTTCGCATCGACCTGTTCGGCGATGAAATCGACTCGATCCGCACATTCGATCCGGAATCCCAGCGTTCGATCGATGCGGTTCACACCTTCTCGCTGCTTCCGCCGCTCGAAATCTCGCTCGCCAGCGCGCCGCAGGCGGTGACCGCCCTGCGGCGGATCGACAGTTCCATGCTGCGCCCCGAGGTCGAGGAAGAATGGCAGCGCCTGTTGCTGCGCACCGAGCACCGTGATATGAAAGTCGGGCTCGAACTCCTCGCACCGTATCTGGTCGATCCGACGGCCACGCTGCTTGACTATCTTCCAGAAGATCACCTGTTGCTGGTTGTGGAACCGGCCGCCATACGCCTGGCGGTGGAACAACTCGAAGCGCAGTCCGAAGAGCTGCTCGAGGCGCTGGAAAGCGCGGGCGAGCTGCCGCTCGGGCTCCGGCGCACGTATCACACGTGGCAGGAAATCACCGATCAACTCGCGCGGACGCGACAGATCGCCTTTGGTGCCATCCCAATCGGCTGGGCGCCGTCCGTCGCGCTGCCGATTGCCGAGGACTCGATGTTCTCGCGTGAGATGCCGTCGTACGCGGGTCGGGTCGATCGTCTGGTAGAACGCATTCGCGAACTGCTGCGCGAGGAGTGGTCGATCGTCGTCGTGACCGAACAGGCAAATCGGCTGCGCGAACTCCTCGAAGAGCACGAGATCTTCCCGCGCGTGCGCGTCGAGGGACCCAACCGCACCGGCGCCACCAGCATGCCGCCCTCGCCCGGCACCATCGAAGTGACGCACGGGCGGCTGAACGGTGGCTGGGCGAACGACGAAGTGCAACTCCTCGTCTTCACCGATCGCGAGATCTTCGGCTACCGGCATGTCGTCCGTTCAGCACCGAGACGACGGTTCACCACCGCGCCGCGGATACTCGAACAGCTCGAGCCCGGCTCGTACGTGGTTCATTCCGAGCATGGGATCGC